>NZ_VILA01000007.1:0-8663 GCF_009712025.1 Dolichospermum sp. UHCC 0406 | reverse complement strand
AGGCTCCTCTGAGGTTGGCTCTTGTGAGGTTGGCTCTTGTGAGGAAGGCTTCTGTGAGGTTGGCTCCTGCGAGGACGGCTTCTGTGAGCTTGGCTCCTGCGAGGACGGCTTCTGTGAGGTTGGCTCCTGCGAGGACGGCTTCTGTGAGGTTGGCTCCGTAGAGGTTGGCTCCGTAGAGGTTGGCTTTTTTGAGGTTGAATCCACTAATATTAACTTTAGTTAAATCAAGATATTTATTTTCTAAATCTGGGTGTTTACGTTCTCCAATCACAGTTAAACACGCTCGAATAGAAATTCTAAGTTCTAGGAATTTTTTTTGATCTTCTGGAGATTGTGACTCATTTTCTTTTATAATAGGTGCATTCTGACGGACAAAAGCTGTCAGAACTTCCATAATTGTCCATTGGTCTGGTTCAGAATCTCTCGCAATTCGTTCTAAAGTATAAATTCCACCTAATATAACTTCAGGTTTATCACTCCCAAGCTGTTCAATAGCCTTAGAAAATCTTTCTGTAATTTGTTTTTGATTTGCAGTCTCTGCATTTTGATTTGCAGCCTTTGCATTTTGATTTGCAGCCTCTGCATTTTTATTTGCCGCGTCTGCATTTCTATTTGTAGCCTTTGCAGTCTCTTCCATAGCCTCTGCACGTCTACCTGCAAAGTAAACATTAACAATTACTGCCCCTCCACTAATGAATAAACCTAATACTTTAAGACTTTCAATAATATATTCATATTTGTTTTCTAATAAATCTTTTTTGTCAGTAATTAAAATCATTGAGATGAAATAAACTGTAACAGCAACAGCTATCAAAAACAAAAATATACTTCCAGTTATCACCCAATTTTTAATACAATCGTTTTCATCATCTGTGAACATAATACAATTTTTACTCCCTGTGTAAAATGGCTTTATTAAGTAAGCAATGCAAGATACAGACATTTTAGCACATCAAAAAGCAAATACACTAGAACAAGAAAAAATTTTATTGTTAAAATAACCTTAAATAACGGCAGAAAAATTAAAATTTATTCTTCCTCGTTCCTAGTCTCTGACTAGGAATGCTATCAAGAGGCTCTGCCTCAATATCTCACAAATCAATCAATTCCACCTCTAATAAACTCGGCAATTCCATATAATTCCGGTAACTAGAATAACGCCAATGAGCCGGATCATCAACATACCCACGTCGCACCGGATTATTATGAATATATTCTAATTTTTGGATAAACATTTCTTCATTAGCAATTGCTTGAGGATGAAAACCTTCTTGCCATAGTTGATAATCTTGTTTTATCTTGTGTTTTAATTTATGAAATTCTAATTGATTAAGTATATATTCAGCATTATTTTTCTGGAGTAAATCAATAATGGAACGAGCCGTAAATGATTTAAAATTCCCTATTTCTTTAGATAAGTTTGCAGCCGCAGCGATGAGATGAAGATGATTTTCCATAATGACATAACCATATAATGTCAAACGCTGCTGACGTTGGAGAAAGTTGAGGGAATCTATGATAATTTGGACAAGTTCAATATTGCCAAATAATGGCATCCAATTTACTAATGTGCAGGTGAGGAAATGCGGTTGAGTTCCTAATACATGATAGCGGCTGCGTCCCATTGTTTCATTTAATTTGGTAGATGTGGTGATTTTATTTTAATATGAGAGGCAGTTTTTTAATAATAATGAGGGAATATGGGAGGCAGAGCCTCTAGAGGGCATTCCCAGTCAGAGACTGGGAACGAGGGAACTACACATTCAACGGCTTTTTGGTGACAATTGGCGTGTGATTATCACTATTTGCAATTGGTACAGGGGCAATAGTTTCCTTACCTGTAATTAATCTCGCGCCACGATTGCGGGTAAAATAACTCCACAACCATTGAATCATCACAACTAACTTATTATCAAATTCAATCAAGAAGTAGATATGAATAAATAACCAAACAAACCACGCAAAGAAACCTCTGAGTTTGATAAATCCTAAATCAACAACTGCGGCGTGTTGCCCAATCATTGCTAAACTACCTCTATCCACATATTTGAATGGACGTAATGTTTCACCTTTCAACCGTTTTTGAATGAGTTTAGCCACATATTCGCCTTCCTGCATGGCGACTGGTGCAACTCCCGGTAAAGGTTTATCATTTTGATGGGCAAAATTTGCTAAGTCACCAACTACGAAAATGTTGGGAAATCCTTTAATACTTAGGTCTGGTTCAACCATAACACGACCAGCGCGATCGCTCTCAACTCCCGTCTTCTCTGTCAAAACTTTCCCCATTGGTGAGGCTTTCACACCCGCAGCCCACAACACGGTTTTTGCTGCAATTTCTTTAACATCATCACCTTGCTTAATCGTCACAATATCATTTTCAATATGTGTAACTAAGGTTTTGGTTTGCACATCCACACCCAAAGCTTTTAAAGATGCTTCCGCTGTGTGAGATAATTCCGGTGCAAAAGGGGGAAGAATCCGATCTAAACCTTCTAACAATAAAACTCTGGTTTCTGCGGTGTCAATGTTGCGGAAATCTTCTGTCAGGGTTTTAGTTGCCAATTCAGCGATCGCTCCCGCCAATTCTACCCCAGTTGGACCACCACCAACAATTACAAAAGTTAACAAAGCTTGGCGTTTTACCGGATCACTTTCGCTTTCAGCCGCTTCAAATGCTGAAAATATCCGCCGACGCATCTCAATGGCATCTTCTACAGTCTTTAAACCCGGTGCAAACTCTTCCCAGTTATCCTTCCCAAAATAGGAATGCTTCGCCCCTGTAGCCACAATTAAAGTATCGTAGGGGACAGATTCCGCGCCTACCATCACATTTTGGGCGGTAGTGTCAATATCATTCACCTCACCCAACAGCACCTTTGTATTTTTGCTCTTGCTGAGAACAGACCGCAAGGGAGAGGAAATATCCGCTGGGGACAAAGAACCTGTAGCGACTTGGTACAGCAGTGGTTGAAAGAGATGAAAATTGCGTTTATCAATCAGCGTGATTTGCACATTGGCTTTAGCCATAGACTTAGCGGCATACAATCCACCGAAGCCACCACCAATAATCACGACTTGATGAACCGGTTTCTTGTCAGATAGATCAACCATAAAAAATATTTCCTTCCATTACAGGGCTGTAACTATTCTTAACAAATTTGTATCAAAATTATCACAATTATTTCTGTTTATCTTGAACTTCTGAAAAAAAAATAAAAGTAGGGGATTGAAAGGAGTCAGGAGTCAGGAGTCAGGAGTCAGGAGTCAGGAGTCAGGAGTCAGGAGTCAGGAGGAAGAAGGAAGAAGGAAGGAGGAAGGAGGAAGGAGGAAGTTGGGTAATTGTAATTTTTATTCCCTGTTCCCTGTTCCCTATTCCCTGTTCCCCAATTTGCGATACAATCGTAAGTCTGCCAATTTCATGACAGCCTTTATAAACAGGAGATGCTTCTATGGCACGTATGTATTATGATGAAGATGCTAATTTAGACCTTTTAAAAGGTAAAACCGTTGCTATTATTGGTTATGGTTCTCAAGGTCATGCTCACGCGCTGAATCTTAAAGATAGCGGTGTTAATGTCATTGTGGGATTATATCCCGGCAGTAAGTCCACAGCTAAGGCCGAAGCTGCTGGCTTGACTGTAAAAAATGTTGCTGATGCGGCCAAAGCTGCTGATTTCATCATGATTTTATTACCTGATGAAGTCCAAAAAACAATTTACAAAAACGAAATTGAACCCAATTTAGAAGCTGGAAACGTTTTAGCTTTTGCACATGGTTTTAATATCCATTTTGCACAGGTTGTACCTCCTGCTGATGTTGATGTCGTCATGGTTGCACCTAAAGGCCCTGGACATTTAGTGCGTCGTACTTATGAACAAGGACAAGGTGTACCTGCGTTATTTGCAGTTTATCAAGATGCCACTGGTCATGCCCGCGATCGCGCTATGGCTTATGCTAAAGGTGTTGGTGGTACACGTGCCGGTATTTTGGAAACTACTTTCCGGGAAGAAACCGAAACCGATTTGTTTGGGGAACAAGCAGTATTGTGTGGTGGTTTGAGTGCTTTAATCAAAGCCGGTTTTGAAACTTTAGTAGAAGCAGGTTATCAACCAGAACTCGCTTATTTTGAATGTCTGCACGAAGTCAAATTAATTGTGGATTTGGTGGTAGAAGGTGGTTTAGCGACAATGCGTGATAGTATTTCTAATACTGCCGAATATGGTGATTATACTCGCGGTCCTCGCGTTGTTACCGCCCAAACTAAAGCGGAAATGAAGAAGATTCTCAGCGAAATTCAATCTGGACAATTTGCGCGGGAATTTGTCTTAGAAAACCAAGCTGGTAAACCTGGTTTTACTGCTATGCGTCGTCAAGAAGCTGAACATCCTATTGAGGCTGTTGGTAAGGATTTACGTGCCATGTTTAGCTGGTTAAAGAAAGCGTAGTCCAATTTTGGATTTTAGATTTTAGATTTTGGATTTGAGAGACGGAAATTTCGTGTCTCTCAAATTTAATTTTTGCAAAAATTAAAATATTGTATCTATAACAGGCAATGCCCATCTTATAGGCATACAAAATCACATCTTCAATAATCATGTAGAAAGCTAAAAAATCGGTTATTTCATTTGCATAAAATCTCTGAGTAATGAAATGATAGAGTTATAATTGAGTTACCAAATTATTACAGTTGCTGAGAAATATTATTGGTGTGGGCTGTTATTGAAATAGGATGAAATTAGTAACGCAACATGATCAAGGATTTTGGTGCGCTACGCTATCATGATTCTACAGCCAATGGAATAATCTCTGGAGTGTAGAAAATGGAATCTCTAATTTCAACTTTCACCCAAAATTTAGATTTTTCCGAATCGGAAATAACAGCAATACTTTCCACACCGTTAAATGAGGTACTAAATTCACCGGCTCTGAAACAAGAATTAGACAGTTTAGATATTAGCTTACTCAAAAAAACCTTACCTACAGCCGGTGCGGTATTGGCTGAACATTTACCACTTTTTTATGATTGGCTAAAAAACGAGTTAGGAGTTGAGCGTGTTCCCGACAGTCCAGATCATACAACAAAATGGGTGGTTGGTTTTCTCAATAATCAAGAAAGTATCAATCACTTAGTTGAATTACATCGTCCCGTACCCCACGCAGCTTTAGAACAAGCTGTTCCCCGGTTGGTGGGTTTATTTGATGGTGTGGAAGATGTGAAAGTGCGTCAAGAATGGGAAAAAGCAGTTGCCGCACTTTGTTTAGTTTTAGTAGTAGATGCCCGTGAACAGGAAAAACTGGCTAATTAATTGGAATTTATAGTCCGAATCAGGATTATTAAGATTAAATGATTAATAGGATTTAGTATGCAGATATTTGCAAACTTTCTGTTTTTCAGATTATTTCTCTGTCTGAATCAGGATGCTCAGGATTGAAGGATTAACAGGATTCAATATGCAGATATTTGCAAACTTTCTGTTTTTCAGATTATTTCTCTGTCTGAATCAGGATGCTCAGGATTGAAGGATTAACAGGATTCAATATGCAGATATTTGCAAACTTTCTGTTTTTCAGATTATTTCTCTGTCTGAATCAGGATGCTCAGGATTGAAGGATTAACAGGATTCAATATGCAGATATTTGCAAACTTTCTGTTTTTCAGATCATTTTATGGATAACAATCCTGTAAATCCTTAAATCCTGTAAATCCTGATTCTGACATTTTGTAAATCCTGATTTTAACTAAAGTGCTGGACGATGTTGAATCCAAGGGTTAACGGCTTCTAATTGCGCTGCTAAACTAATTAAGGTAGACTCAGCCGCAGGTTTACCAATTAACTGTACACTTAGGGGTAAACCATGACTATCGAAACCGACAGGAAGGGCGATCGCAGGTAATCCGGTAGCATTTGCAACAGGACAAGGCGCGACCCAATGGGCAATTTTGGCAAATGTCTCTTCTGGACTCAAATCTGCCCATTCACCGACGCGAATGGGAGAATGGAGATAAACTGGTAATACCAATACATCTACAGTATCAAAAAATGCGATAATTTGCCGGGAGACAATTTGCATTTGGGAAAGTGCTTGCAGATATTCAGCTACAGAACCATTTTTTGCTAATAACCATTGGTTTAAAGGCTGTAAGGCTGGCGAAGGAATTCCTGCTGCTGCTATTCCAGCTTGCCAAACTACTATAAATGGTTCGATTAAACTACTAAAATCTGGGTATTTTTCCTCAACTTGATGTCCAAATTGTGCTAATAACCCGACGGTTTTTAATACTCCTTGTTTACAGTTAGCGTCAGCTTCTCCAAAGGGCAGAATACTGGTACTAAAGGCAATTTTCAGACTATCTAATTTGACTTGAGTTGCAGAGAGAAATGATGGTTGCGGATTTGGTAGCCAATAAGGATCACCTGTGACATAGCCAGAGATCACATCTAACATAGCCGCTGCATCAGCCACTGTGCGGGCAAGGGGACCATCCACCGCAATGCCCCCCAAGCGATCGCCTACAGGGGCTTTAGAGACTCTGCCTCTGGCTGGTTTGATGCCAACAACACCACAGCAAGCCGCCGGACCACGCACTGAACCACCACCATCTGAACCTTGGGCAATTGCACTTAATCCCGCTGCTACTGATGATGCGGCACCACCACTAGAACCACCAGGAGTATATTCTAAATTCCAAGGGTTTCTCGCTGGGGGAAATCCCGCAGGTTCACTGTAAGGATAAGAACCTAATTCCGAAGTTGCGGTTTTACCAAGAATAATAAAACCAGCTTGTTTAATTCTGGTAACTACACCATCATCATGATTGGCAATATTATTTAACAGTGCCGAATTTCCGTAAGTACAAGTAACACCCGCAACCGCACTTAAGTCTTTAATGGAAATTGGTACACCAAAAAATGGCGGTAATTCTGAAGTCGTTGTCAGTAATTCTGTTTTGTTTTTAGCATCAGTAATGGCTAAATCTGCCGTGACTGTAAAATAACTTCCCAGTTGGGGATTTAAGCGTTCGATTCTTTCTAAATATACTTCCACCAACTCTAGAGGTGACACTTCCCGCAGACGGATTAATTGCGCTAACTCTAAAGCTGGGGTAAAAGCTAAATCATTGTTATTCATAGATATAAATTTGCCAACTTCACTTGTGACTTTAGCAGGATTTTTGAGAATTATCGCTATTGGACTTATTGCAAGAATCGGAAAAGTTGACAGGAAAATACTCTCCTTTTCCCGAATTCTACAAAAGGTCTAATTCGTGTTTTTATACTTTACAACAACTCTCAACTTACAGGATAGATTGGAAAGTTTGAAAGCCCCTGAGAAACAGGAACGAAGTTCCGTCTTTCGTGCTTTAGACAGGGGATGAAAAACGGCACGGGCAGTTCGACAAGCTCACTGACCACGGTTTTAACCGCCTTCAATATTTCACCATTAATCATCTTGACTATCTTACTGCACAAAATGTAGTATAAGACTGGAGGTGAAAACGATGCTAGTTTTTGAGTTCAAGACTTACGGAAAATCAGTTCAATTCAGCGCAATAGATGATGCAATTCGTACCGCTCAATTCGTTCGCAATAGCTGTATTCGGCTATGGATGGACATAAAAGACACGGGCAAAAACGACTTGCAGAAATATTGTGCTGTTTTAGCAGCTAATTTTCCATTCGCTAATGAACTTAACTCAATGGCTAGACAAGCCAGTGCTGAACGAGCATGGTCTTCTATCTCTCGGTTTTATGATAATTCCAAGAAGAATATTCCTGGTTTAAAAGGATATCCTCAATTTCAAAAAGATTGCCGTTCTATTGAATACAAAACATCAGGATGGAAACTTTCAGAAGATCGTAAATCTATCACATTTACCGATAAAAAAGGTATTGGTAGATTAAAAATAAAAGGGACTCGTGATTTGCATTTTTATCAAATAAATCAAATCAAACGAGTCAGATTAGTCAAACGGGCTGATGGTTATTATTGTCAGTTTTGTATTGACGTTAATCGCCAAGAAGATATAACTCCATCAGGAAGTACGATTGGATTGGATGTAGGCTTAAAAGAATACTACACAGATTCCAATGGTGAAATGATTGAGAACCCTAAATTTCTTCGTGAGGGAGAAAAGGTTCTTAAACGTTCACAACGTCGTGTTTCTAGGAAAGTCAAAGGTTCAAAAAATAGAGGCAAGGCTAGACAGATTTTAAGTAAACGCCACCTCAAAATAAGTAGGAAACGTAAAGACCATGCTGTGAAATTAGCACGGTGCGTAGTTCAGTCAAACGACTTGATATCCTACGAAGATTTGAGAATTAAAAATATGGTGAAAAATCATTGTCTAGCCAAGTCTATTAACGACGCATCTTGGTATCAGTTTCGTGTCTGGCTTGAATATTTTGGAAAAGTATTTAAGAGAGTCACAGTAGCGGTTAATCCGCAATACACAAGCCAAGAATGCTCTAGGTGTGGTGAAGTTATCAAAAAATCTTTATCCACCAGAACGCATATTTGTAAATGCGGTTGTGTAATGGATAGAGATGGTGCGATTCGTTGTTAGCTGAATCACGGTAATCAGTCCGTACATAAGCTAACCAACCCAATCCAATCATGGAAAAAGGTTGAACTCTCGGTCTGATATGGGTGAAAGCCCC
>NZ_VILA01000006.1:49838-205858 GCF_009712025.1 Dolichospermum sp. UHCC 0406 | reverse complement strand
AATTTATGAAATTTTTATAATTTTAATAAAGGAATTTATCAGATTTTGAATGAAGTTAGATATTTTCCCATATTGATGCACTAATATAGTATTCTGTCAAGATAATTTAGATGCGTTTCCCCTGGTCTTCGTCGCTATCAATCCCATTTAGTTCTGTTAATTGTTTCCAATTCACCACATTAAGCGACTCGGTAAGTAGGTCTTCTAACGCACTACAAAATCTGTTATATTGCGATTTGTCTTTGAATATTTCATTTTTGAGATTTAAGAAACTATCTTTCAATTCCTGTTCTGATAAATCACAATCTTCAATCCATAAACTAACTTGCCAAGTCTCGTCATTTGAGTATCCGTTACAAGTCATTATTTTTTTATCCAGATAATACAATCATGAACACAACCACTAAGCGGTAGCACTGAAAAAATAAAGCTATCAAAGTTCAGATACCACCATTGTTTTACCGTCAAAAATCTCAACTTTCACAACTTTTTCTAAATTTTCAATCGGGTAAATTCCCACATCGAAATATTTTCCTAGAAAATACTCAATCGTTGATTCATAAGATGCTGTTGCACTGATTGAGGTTTTCCATGTATAGCCTGTAGTGGTTGTGAGTTTTGCTGATTTGAGCATTTATTTCGCTTGATGGATTTGCATAACAAAACCCCTAACTCTGTTGTGAATAGAATTAGGAGTGTTAAAATTAGAAATGATTAAAACAAACTGAATTGAGTATGATTTGGTTTTGGTGGTTGATAAATCGAGACTTCTTTCGTTTTTGGATGAACTTTAATCACAGGCATAAACTTCTTAACTGCCATGCAATAAGTTTTGAAAGCTCCACCTGTAAATCTTCCGTCATAGATTGCAATGCAGACATCAGAATGATCAATCATGTATTTATTTCTGATGTGCATACAATCTACGGTATAGTTGGGTTTGATAATTACTTGATTTTCTGCATATCTGAGAAGGCGATTCCTACGGAGCGCTTCGCTATCGCAATATGTCCTGTGTTGCAAACTCCACAATTCTGATTGATTAGCGCAAGGGATTACAGCCGTCCAAGGTAAATTTCTACTCATTAAAACCTTTGCAGCCAATTGATCTGAACCTAAAGCCATACCAACAAAAAAATGATTTATCCCCATGTCTAAAGCTAAGTCAATTGCTATGTTGATTTGTTTGGTGATATCAGGGATTTTTCTATGACCTGTAAAGCAAGCAATTTTCTGAGAATATAGTTCTGGATATTCTGGCTCATATCTGGTTTCTTCAACAGATACACCATGAGCTTCAATTGTTTGAGCAATATATTTCATGCGAAACTACTACTAAAGACCAAAACCAAAAGGCGGTAGCACAGAAAAAAATGAAATAGATCCTAACCTTCATGATCAGGGGAAACGCATCTAAATCTTATTGACAAAATACCGTTTTAATGTATAAACCAAGAAATTCCTATTTATCGTTTGATTGATTTTTTCAGTATGACAGTGATGGGCTAAAATATTGTCAACAAGTGGTCGTTAATGCGAATAGTTTGGTCATTATTGATAAGATGCGTTTCCCCTGCCTTCATGATGAAAGCTAGGATTCCAATTAATTAAAAATCTATTTCCTCGCGGATTTGCTTATACCGACGTAAATCGTTTTGATTTCTTGCTGTTATTTCATTTAATTTAGTAAGTGCTTCATCAAGGTTCTGAGTGTTATAAATACAATACTGTTTACCCTTTTCAAATACACTATAAAAGCCTGTTAAACCAATACTTTTCCCATATTTTGTCAAATCCGTACACCATTTGACATAAGGACCCTTACTTAGCCGCAGCAGAGAAAGCAATAAGTGTCCGCACTTTAACAGATGCGACTGGATTAGCACCTAATCGTGGTTATTATCTGGCTGCTAAATCTTTTGCTGATAGCAATTTGGATACTCTGAAAACGGTTATTGATGAAGTCAAGAAAGTAAGCGACTGGACAAAAAATAATCCACCTGAAGTTGCTAAGTTACTATCACCTATATTAGGTATAGATGCGGCTGTTTTAGAAATAGCCGAAAAGCGGCGTGAATATGGTGTATTACCTCTAACAGATGAAATAATTACGAAACAACAAGAAGTTGCTGATGCTTTCTATAAGATCAAATTGATTCCTAAAGAAGTCAAGGTTAAGGAAATAGTTTGGCAAAATAATAAATAATCTGGTAATTGGTAATAGGAAAATTACTAATTATCAATTATTTCTAAAAATCTGCCTTTACTCTCTCTGCGTCTCTGAGCCTCTGCGTGAGAAAAAAATAAATCAAGGTAATTAAAAATGATCAAAGAAATAACACGCCGTGAATTTATCGCTACTGCTGCTTTAACAACTGGTTTTGCTTTAGCCGTACAACCTGTTTCTGCTAAAGTGATTACCACAGATACAAAAGGATTAATTGCGGGAGGGGTGAAAATTCCCGTTGAGGGTGGGGAAATTCCGGCATATAGAGCGCAACCAGAAAAGGGTGAAAATTTTCCTATTGTCTTGGTAATTCAGGAAATATTTGGTGTTCATGAACATATACAGGATGTTGTTAGACGCTTTGCTAAATTAGGGTATTTAGCGATGCCTGCGGCGGGCTAACGCCAACGCTCCCGAACTATTCATCCGTCAAGGTGATGTGTCAAAATTAAGCAATATTGACGAAATTCGCGCAATTGTATCCAAAGTTCCCGATACTCAAGTTCTATCAGATTTAGATAATATTGTTACTTGGGCTGTAAAATCAGCCAAGGGTAACGCTGATAAATTAGCAATTACGGGTTTTTGCTGGGGTGGTCGAATTACCTGGCTATATGCAGCATATAATCCCAATGTAAAAGCAGGTGTGGCTTGGTATGGAAGATTGGTAGGCAATGTAACCGAACTACAGCCTAAACACCCTGTTGATATTGCTTCTGAGTTAAAAGTCCCCGTGCTGGGACTCTATGGAGGTCAAGATACAGGTATTCCTGTGGACACAGTAGAACAAATACGAGAAAAACTCAAATCTAGTAGCAATAAATCAGAGATAATTGTTTATCCTGATGCACCTCACGCCTTTTTTGCCGATTATCGCCCTTCTTACCGCGAAAAAGATGCCCAGGATGGTTGGCAAAGACTCCAGGTATGGTTTAAACAGTATGGAGTGTGAGTTTCAATATTTCTAGAACTTACGCAGAAATTACGGATAAACGAACCGCAGAGGCGCAGAGGACACGGAGAAATAAGAGTTTGAGAGGTTTTGCGTAAGTCCGAATTTCATGTTTTGATAGTCAACCTATTTAAATACTAACTATGTCAGAAAATTATCGTTTTGAAACCCTACAAGTCCATGCTGGACAAGAACCTGCACCTGGTACTAATGCCCGCGCTGTACCAATTTATCAAACCACTTCCTACGTTTTTGATGATGCTGAACATGGAGCGCGGTTATTTGCTCTCCAGGAATTTGGTAACATTTATACCCGGATTATGAATCCGACAACGGATGTATTTGAAAAAAGAATTGCAGCATTAGAAGGGGGCGTAGCAGCTTTAGCAACTGCAAGCGGTCAAGCGGCACAATTTTTGGCAATAAGTACGATCGCTCAGGCAGGAGATAATATTGTTTCTACCAGTTTCCTCTATGGAGGAACTTATAACCAGTTCAAAGTTACTCTTCCGCGATTGGGAATAAACGTCAAATTTGTGGAAGGAGATGATCCAGAAAAATTCCGTCAAGCGATTGATGAACATACCAAAGCTTTGTATGTTGAAACCATTGGTAATCCCCAATTCAACATCCCAGACTTTGCTGTTTTAGCTCAAATTGCCCATGAAAATGGTATTCCTTTAATTGTAGATAATACCTTCGGTGCAGGTGGATATCTAGCACGACCAATTGAACATGGTGCAGATATTGTTGTAGAATCTGCTACTAAATGGATAGGTGGTCATGGTACATCTATTGGCGGCGTGATCGTTGATTCTGGTAAATTTGATTGGGGTAACGGCAAATTTCCCCTCTTTACCGAACCTTCCCCCGGTTATCATGGATTGAATTTTCAAGAAGTATTTGGGAAAGGTAGTCAATTTGGGAACATTGCCTTTATTATTCGCGCCAGAGTGGAAGGATTACGAGATTTAGGAGCAGCATTGAGTCCATTTAACGCTTTTCTATTACTGCAAGGATTAGAAACTCTTTCCCTGCGTGTAGAACGTCATGTAAATAATGCTTTAGAATTAGCTAAATGGTTAGAACAACAAGAGCAGGTAGCATGGGTTAATTATCCAGGACTTCCCAATCATCCATATCATGAACGAGCAAAAAAATATCTTCGACATGGCTTTGGTGGCGTTCTTAATTTTGGTATCAAAGGTGGATTAGAAGCAGGTAAAGCTTTCATTAGTAATGTGAAATTAGCTAGTCATTTGGCAAATGTCGGTGATGCAAAAACCCTTGTTATTCATCCTGCTTCTACAACTCATCAACAGCTAAGTGATAGTGAACAAATTTCGGCTGGTGTAACACCTGATTTGGTGCGGGTATCTGTGGGAATTGAACATATTGATGATATTAAGGAGGATTTTGAACAGGCATTTAAGAAGATTTCTGGCTAATATACCAAAAGAAAAAGATCCCCGACTTCTTAAATAAGTCGGGGATCTGGGAATCTATAGCTAATTGCTAATTTTATGAAATACTTAGACTTCATTTCATCAAAAAACCAGTTTTACCAATTGTCAGCACCATTTTCATTAGAATCTGGTGAAGTATTAATTGATGTTCAGGTTGCTTATCGCACTTGGGGAAAATTAAACGCAAACGGCGATAATGGAGTCTTAATTTGTCATGCTCTCACAGGTTCTGCTGACGCTGACGACTGGTGGGGAGATTTGTTTGGTTCAGGAAAAGTCTTTGATTCTGACCAGGATTTTATTGTGTGCAGCAACATTTTAGGAAGTTGTTACGGTACAACTGGAGCAACTTCTATTAACCCAAAAACAGAAAATATTTATGGTGGATCTTTTCCCCGAATTACAATTCGGGATATGGTTCACCTCCAAGCTGCACTATTAGAATATCTGGAAGTTAAATCTCTACGGTTAGCAATTGGTGGTTCGCTGGGTGGAATGCAAGTTTTAGAATGGGCTTTATTATATCCAAAAAAGGTGAGAGCGATCGCACCAATGGCATCACCTGGAAGACATTCAGCATGGTCTATTGGCTTGAGTGAAGCCCAAAGACAGGCAATTTATAGCGATCGCAATTGGCAAGGTGGGAACTATACAATTGATACACCACCAGTCCAAGGATTAGCGGTAGCGCGGATGATGGCAATGATTACCTATCGTTATTGGGAGAGTTTTTCAAATCGTTTTGGAAGGCAGCAGGATGAATCTAATCAGTTTGCAATATCCAGTTATTTACAATATCAAGGTCAAAAACTAATAGAACGTTTTGATGCTAATACTTATATTACATTAACTCATGCAATGGATAGTCATGATGTTAGTTGGAACAGAAAAGATTATCAATCAGTTTTGCAAAGTATTAAACAACCAACTTTAATTATCTCCATTGATTCTGATGTTCTTTATCCTCCAGTGGAACAACAAGAATTAGTAGATTTAATTCCTAATGCTCAACTGGGGTTGCTTAAATCAACTCACGGACATGATGCTTTTTTAATTGATATGGAAGCATTAAATGAAATCCTAGTCTCTTTTAGGAAAGAACTAGATGATGTGAATAAGAGTAAATATTCTTGAAGTTTACCGTAGATGTACAAATTTGCTGCTGCTTGGGAACAAGAAACAATAGTTTTTGGTGCTTCTCAACCTGGATATACTGATCATCAGGTATATGATTGGATTGAGTTTATGAAATCCCACAACATTCAGCGAGTTTACTGTTTACTTAGTGAAAAACAACTAGCTAATTATGCTCATCTTTTAGATATATATCAGCAAGAATTTGGTAATCAACAAGTTTGTTGGACACCAATTGAAGATTTTCATTTATCTGATTTAGAAACACTCACACAGAAAATACTGCCTTTTTTAATCACAGCAAATCAACAAAATGAAAAAGTAGTTGTGCATTGTGCTGGTGGAATTGGTCGCACTGGACATATATTAGCAGCGTGGTTAGTTACTGTGCGGGGATTTTCTAATCAAGATGCAATTTCTGCTGTTATAAGAACAGGGAGAAATCCTCATGAAGCTGTAATGTTAAGTGAAAATCCGTTACAAGTTGCACGAGAATTAAATGTGCTGCTGAATAATTGTCGTCTAGCATTCTTAACTAATTGATGAATATTGCATTTGTATGAAAAATCAGCAATTTCTACACACTTTACCTTTGATAAAATAGGTGATTATCAAAATCATTGTAAAATTGCAAACGAGCAGTTCCCACAACTAAATCATTCGTTTTCTCACCAGAGGAAATAACATGAACTCGAAATAGATAAATACCTTCGCTGGTGGGATTATGAAAAGGTTTTAAACCGATAATAATTGTTTGATTTGCAGAAACTGGTTTATCAAAAGTAGCAATGATAGTTTGTGGTTGAGTTGAACTCTTTGTTAGGGTAATACCTAGCTTTTCTTTTTGTCCACTTGCTTCTATGAAAGCAAAACTGTCTTTCTGATTGAATTCAATATTTTCTACACCTTCTATTTGTGTTAAAACAACCTGTTGCAGTTGCCAATTAGCCAGAGATTCTGGTAATTTGATTGTAAAATAATAAGTTGCATCCCAAGAACCTGTTTGATTATAGGTTGTTTTGGCAGTTAACAACGGTTTTGGTGGTATCCCGTAGGTAGTAGGCACAGATAATAAAAAGATTCCTGTACTAATAGCTAGGGTTTTACAAAGAGTTTTAAAGTTGTTCATGTTTTTAGGATTTGATATTTTAAATAGGTTTTTCCATTGCATTACACCCTTTTAGTTTAGCAAGTGGAACTTATTAATGATTACAATACTGTTTAGTTAAGAGTTTTTGTAGGTTGGGTTAAGCGACAGCGCAACCCAACAAACGTCCGTAAATGTTGGGTTTCCTAACGTCAAACGCCATTCGCCACAAGCCGGGAAACCCGTCCAAGGCGATGGCTCCCCAACCTACCTGATTTAATGTTTTTAGATTATGACAAGTATAGGTTGTTTGAAAAATGGTTCTAATTGCATAATTAACTCCCTAATAATCAAAATGAATTAGATTGAGTGTTGGGTTAACCAAGCTTCTAAATCAGCAACACTAGAAAAGTCTAATAACGCCTCTCCTAAGTTTTCTAACTGTTCAATTGATAATCCTGTAATTCGCTCGATTAATAACGAATCAATTTCCCCAATCCGACGATGTAGTAGACGCAGTATTAAGTTTTTTTCTCCTTCTTGCTTTCCTTCTTGCTTTCCTTCTTGTCTTCCTTCTTCTTTAGCTTGTTCTCTATTTCTTTGATAAAGTGGTTCTAGTCGCATAATTAACTCCCTATCATCTGTTTCTAGTTCTTGATTTACTCTCAAATTTTCGCGCAAGTTGTAAACTAATTCCAGGGTGGCTTTTTGGTATGGATGATCTAATGGTAACGCTTGCAACTCGATAATTGCTTGTGATTGTACGCTTCCCCTACCCAAAAGCCTCAACCATAAAGTCTCCGGTGTTTGTGGTAGTTGGTGTATTGCCACAATTGCTGTTCGCAAGGCATCTGCTAAAAAATGTACTCCCGATAACCAACCTTCTTTTTGGATAGTTCCAAAGCTAGATAAACGAGTTTCCGATATGGTGGGGGTTAAAATCCACAATTTAGGAATTTCTGACTCCTGAAGTTTGATTTTATTGGCTTTGGCTTCTCGTCGCAATGAAGCCTTGACTTCTAATAACTTGAGAATACAGTCGCAGATTTCATCGCTAGAAGCTGGATTGCGGTATGGTTCTATTATTGCAGGGTTTTCGGCAAGTCTTCCTAGTAACCCCAGTATTTGTAATTTAGAAGTTTGTTGTTTAGCAGGTGTGAATAAAACATCTATTTCTTTAATTTCTCCTGAGACTTTTTCTGATGCTTTGACTTCTCCGTAATCTTTTAATAATTCTTCTAGATAGTCTTTGGCGAATTTATCATGTATAAACCTAGTCATTAAATTTTAATTTTGAGTAAAATCTGGGAAATAATTTAGACTCCTATTATATAGCAGTTATGAATTTTCCGTAAGAGGATGTTTGAAAATTTTTGTGTTGTATTGAATACTTTTAGATCCCCGACTTCTTTGAATGATGTTCATTATTGACAAAAAATTTAATTCAGAAGTCGGGGATCTTTCTTACCTGGCTTAACTTATATTCATTATTTGTTAATTTCTCTGATCATCTCTATAGCCTTTTGATAGTCTGTTTCCTTACCTTCTTTTTTATATATATTTGCGGCTGTTTGGAAATCTTTAATTGCAGCCTGTTTATCTCCTTCTCTTAAAGCATAACGGACAACTCCCCGGTTGGTGTAGGCACCAGCATAGTTAGGATTAATCTTGATAGCTTGGTTGTAATCATCTATTGCTCCTTGCTTATCTCCTAATTCATAACGGACAACTCCCCGGTTGTAGTAAGCTAAGGCATTGTTAGGATCAGTCTTAATAACCTGAGTTAAATCATCTATTGCACCCTGATTATCTTTTAAATTATAACGAGCAACTCCCCGTTCATAGTAAGAAAAAGCATTATTGGGATCAATTTTGATAACGTGAGTGTAGTCATCTATTGCACCCTGCTTATCTCCTAAATCAAAACGAACAACTCCCCGCATCAAGTAAGCAGCATTGTTGGAATTAATCTTGATAATGTGATTACAATCATCTATTACACCCTGCTTATCTCCTAAATCATAAAACCTGACCAAGCTTCGCTGAAAGTAGGCATCGACATAGTTAGGATCAATCTTGATAGCCTGAGTGTAATCATTAACTGCACCCTGCTTGTCTCCTAATTCAGAACGGATAAGACCTCTGCCGTAGTAACAATTTGCATAGTTAGGATCAATCTTAATAGCCTCGGTACAATCCTCAATTGCACCCTGCTTATCTCCTAATTTATAACGGGCAATACCTCTTACTTTGTAAGCATCAGCATTATTTGGTTTCAGTTGCAATACTTGAGTACAATAATAAGAAGCACTTTGATAATCTTTTTTTTCAAGACACTCATAACCCAAGCGCATATATTCGTCAGCTTCAGAAGATGTCAAACTCTCTAAATAGCTACGTAAACCTCCAGAATAAAGCAATTCATCTATTCCCACCAAGGCTTTACCAGCAGCCGATTTAATCATATTAGTTGGTAAAAATCCCGCCAAAATCAGATTGTATTCAGCCTGAGCCTCGCTGACTTCTTCTTGAATTAAAATACAAACTAGAACAGCATTTTTTTCAATTTCTTCTCGACTAATTGACCATTGAATTTTATCAAAATTACCATTACGGGCTTTAACCTGAATACCAATTGATGAGTCAGAAGTTAAGGTAAAATCAACTTTTCCATCACCACCAACGCGCTTTTCATAGTCAACTTCCGTGACAAAATCAGCTAAACGGGATTTAACAACTTCCTCACCCAACTTCCCCTTCATATTGTTGATAAAGTAATTTTGGGGATCATTTGGTTTATACTTTCTGATCATCTCCCAGCAAAAATTCCGTAATGGCTTTGATCTCTCATCAGAAATGACAGTTAATTCACTATGCTGGCCTTTTTCGTCACAATGGAGTAATTTAGCAGATTTAAGTCTTTGAATAAAATCAGTCTGTTGTGCCTTGAGTGGTGTTGTCCAGTCCATATTGGTTTAAATAATCTATCCATAAGAATAGTATAGCGATCGCTCTACTTTAGTCTAAACTCCAGGCTGAAAGTACAATAAAATTATCCTTCATTTAAACCCCATCATGGTTATCCCAGAACTCGAACAACAACTCCTTCAGCTTTCGCATGACGATAAACTGTATATTATTCAACTCCTTGCCCAAAGCCTAACTACAGGCAATAACAACTCAGAACAACCTACTAAAATCTCAGAATTTTTCCGTCAATCCCCCTTGGCTGAACTCAGTGAAGAACTCGACTTGAACCGAGATCACAACAGTCTACCCCGCGATACCTTCACCCCATGACCTACCTCCTTGATACTTGTCTAATTTCTGAACTTGTTGCCAAACAACCAAATCAAAAAGTTTTAGATTGGGTAGATGCCCAAATGCCAGAAACACTTTACCTCAGTGTAATTACTATTGGCGAAATCGCTAAAGGCATCTGCAAACTTACTCCATCTAAGAGAAAAGAATCTCTCACAACTTGGCTAAATGAAACCCTACCCAATCGCTTTGAAAACAGAATCTTAACTCTAGATGTCTCCACAATGGTGTTATGGGGAAATTTAATCTGTCAACTAGAACAGAATGGCCGACCTCTACCCGCTATGGATTCTTTAATTGCTGCTATCGCACTTCAACACTCTTTATCACTTGTTACTCGCAACGAAAAAGATTTTGCTGGTACTGGAGTTGTCATCATTAATCCTTGGTATTGACTTTTAGAAAAAATATGTCAAACTAATATTTAGATACTCTAATTATTTGAACAAGGAAGTAAATCCGACTCGTGACGAAACTTACGGGAAGAATAGAATCTGCGGAAATACCTGCACAAGTTCCAAAATCAGTAATATTACAAACCTTGGAACTGACGCGCCGCTTTGAAAAATCAACAGCCGTTGATACTTTGAATATCTCCGTTGCATCGGGAGAAGTTTTTGGTTTACTTGGTCCCAATGGTGCGGGAAAAAGTACAGTAATTAAGATGTTAACTACCTTGCTACCAGTCAGTAGCGGGAAAGCATACTTAGCCGGTTATGATGTGACTCATCAACCTGATGCAGTCAGAAGAGTCATCGGTTATGTACCCCAGGCTTTATCAGCAGATGGGACTTTAACAGGTTATGAAAATCTGTTAATATTCTCTAAATTGTATGATATTCCCCCTCGACGCAGAAAACAGCAAATCGCTGAAGTGCTGGAATTCATGGGTTTGGAGAATGTAGCACATCAGTTAGTGAGAACCTTTTCTGGGGGAATGATTCGGAAATTGGAAATTGCCCAAGCCATTTTACATCAACCCCAAATCTTATTTCTAGACGAGCCAACAGTCGGATTAGATCCAGTTGCTAGAACACAAGTATGGCAACTTGTACAGCAACTGCGGATTGAGTACGGTACAACCATCTTTTTAACTACTCACTTTTTAGAAGAAGCGGATCATCTTTGTAATCGAGTCGTGATTATGAATCAGGGTAAAGAAATTATCACCGGTTCACCCGCAGATTTAAAAGCAGCTATTGGGAAACCAGAAGCAACCTTAGATGATGTCTTCATCCACTACGCAGGAAATCAATTAGTATCAGGAGTGAGTTATCGTGAGACTGCAAGAACCAGACGTACCACTCAACGGTTGGGTTGAACCCAGATATAATCGCCCCAAAGGGATTTTTTCTAATATTAAAGAACTATTTACTAAAACCCTGGTAATTACTGAATTGGAAGTGCGAAAACTCCGCCATGATCCTAGTGATTTAGTGATTCGGGCTGTACAACCGGCTTTATGGCTGCTGATATTTGGGCAAGTATTTACTCGGACTCGTGCTATCCCTACAGGTAATTTACCTTACTTGGATTTTATGACTCCCGGTATTTTGGCTCAGAGTGCGCTGTTTGTTGCTATTTTTGCTGGGGGAATGACATTAATTTGGGAACGGGATTTAGGGATTTTGCAGAAATTCTTAGTTGCACCCATACCCCGTGCAGCGATTGTCTTGGGCAAAGCTTTTGCGGCTGGGATTCGTTGTTTTTTCCAAGTGGTGTTTATTTACCTTTTAGCGTTTTTGTTAGGTGTACACCTCAATCTCAATCCTTTGGGTTTCTTGCAAGTTGTCCTAGTCATATTTTTGGGAGCAGCTTGTTTTTGTACCTTTTCACTGATCATTGGCTGTTTGGTGAAATCGCGGGAAAGATTTACGGGTATTGGGCAATTAATCACCATGCCGTTGTTTTTTGCCAGTAATGCCATCTATCCTATTTCCTTAATGCCAAGTTGGTTAAAGGTCATTTCCCACTTGAATCCTTTGACTTATGAAGTGGATGCTTTACGCGGTGCAATGCTGGCAAATGGCTCAAGTATTTATGGGTTTGGGTTAGATTGTACAATTCTCTTGCTAACATTAATAGGTTTAACCTACATCTGTGGCCGACTTTATCCACAGGTGGCAATGTAATCTGGAGAAAAACGGTCTTATGAGTTTGGATAAACCCTCTGAAGAATGTGCCGCTAGGGTGATGGAAACTGTCCCCTTATTGATGCGGTTTATCCGATCTGAAATGCGATCGCACAGTTCTGACTCTTTATCTATACCACAATTGCGATCGCTCGCTTTTCTGAATCGCAATCCTGGTGCTTCCTTGTCTGAGGTAGCAGATCATCTCGGAGTTACCTGTGCTACAGCATCCACAACTATAGAAAAATTAGTCCAACGTAATCTGGTGCAACGGACAGATAATCCTCAAGAACGACGACGAGTAGTCCTGAATTTGACAAGAGAGGGAAAACTGCTTTTAGAGCAATCTCAGGAAAAAACTCGCGGGGAAATTGCGGAAATTCTGGAGAGTTTGACACCAGAGCAGGTATCACAAATTGAATCAGGCTTGACTCTACTAAAAAATGTCTTCGAGCAAACAGAAACCAACTCACCATAACAATAAGGCTGCACAACACGATCCTTTTGCAGCCATGAGATTTCGAGATTATCGGCTATTTACCATTGGGCGTGTAGTCCTCTTCACAGGGGGACAAATGCAGACGGTAGCACTGGGATGGGAGCTATATGAGCGAACAAATTCAGCGATGGCCTTAGGTGGCATCGGGCTGGCGCAGGTTTTACCAATGATTGCCCTAACTTTGATTACGGGACACGTTGCTGATAAAAGCGATGCCAAAGGCGGGCAAAGCCAACGCAAAAAGATTACTTTATATTCAATGCTGCTATTAATGTTTTGTTCTCTAACTTTAGCGGCTATTTCCTATTATCAAGGTGCAGTTTTTCTAATTTATGCTTGCTTATTATTAACAGGTGTAGCCAGGGCATTTCTCAAACCTGCGGGTGATGCGCTGATGTGGCAGTTAATACCGATGAGTGCTTTTACTAATGCAGCGACTTGGAATAGTAGTAGTTTTCAATTAGCGTCAGTAATTGGGCCAGCTTTGGGAGGATTTAGTATTGCTCTGTTCAAGAATGCGACGGGAGTATATATATTATCGGCGATCGCTGCACTTTCATGTTTTTTCCTCACCGCAGCCATTAAACCCCAAAAAACCAACTTTAAAAAAGAACCAATATCTTTAAAAACCCTAGCTGCTGGGGCTGAATTTGTTTGGAATAATCAACTCATTCTTGCAGCTATCACTTTAGATTTATTTGCTGTTTTGTTGGGTGGTGCAGTGGCATTATTACCCGTTTTTGCCAAAGATATTCTGCACGTTGGTCCTGTGGAATTGGGCTATTTACAAGCAGCACCATCAATAGGTGCATTAATTATGGCAGCATTGTTGGTATATTTGCCACCTATCCGCAAAGCTGGTCCGGCCTTACTTTGGTCGGTTGTCGGGTTTGGGATTGTGACAATTATTTTTGGTTTATCCCGTTGGGTGTGGCTGTCGTTGTTGATGTTGGTATTAAGTGGGGCGTTAGACAGCATTAGCGTGGTGATTCGTCATACTTTGGTGCAAATTCGTACTCCTGACCATTTACGGGGTCGAGTTGCGGCTATCAATAGTGTGTTTATCAGTGCTTCTAATGAGTTGGGGGGTTTTGAGTCTGGTTTGACTGCGGCTTTATTTGGTCCCGTGTTTTCTGTCGTTGGTGGGGGTATTGGGACGATTTTGGTGGTGGTTGCAACAGCCGTAATTTGGCCGGAGATACGGAAGTTGGGGGCGTTGCATGAGGATTTATAGGGGAAAGTATCTCACGCAAAGGCGCAAAGGCGCAAAGGAAGAAATGCGTTAATATTGTAAGATATATGTAGGAAATATAATTAGGGATCAGTATGTCGGCTAAAGATGTCTTTCATGAAGTTGTCAAAAAAGCTCTACAGAAGGACGGTTGGCAGATTACTCACGATCCCCTATCAATTAGTGTAGGCGGGGTAAATCTGTCTATTGATTTAGCCGCAGAAAAGCTGATTGCAGCGGAAAGAGAAGGAGAAAAAATTGCTGTTGAGATCAAAAGTTTTTTGGAGAGGTCGTCTGCAATTTCGGAATTTCATACAGCGTTAGGACAGTTTATTAATTATAGAGGTGCATTAAGAAGAAGACAGCCAGATCGTGTTTTGTATTTAGCAGTACCTTTAACAACCTATAAGACATTTTTTAATCTTGATTTTCCTAGAGATATGATTGAAGAGAATCAAGTCAAAATGATTATTTATGATGTAGAGAATGAGGTAATTGCAGAATGGATAAACTAACTAAATATCGCCAGCTTGTACAGCAGATTTTACAAGAATATAGCGAACAAAGACCTGCTAACGGGAATATAGAAGTTGAGACAATTTTTGATACACAACGTGACCATTATCAAATAGTTCATGTAGGTTGGGAAGGTCAAGAATGGATACATAGTTGTATTATTCATATTGATATTAAGGGTGAAAAAATTTGGCTGCAATGGAATGGTACTGAAGATGATATTGCAGAGAATTTAGTAGCTGTGGGAGTTCCAAAGGAGGATATTGTTTTGGGATTTCAATCTCCTTTTATGAGGAAGTTTACAGAATATGCTGTGGGTTAGGGAATTATTGATTGATTATCAATTAAGTCTATACCCTACCTTGGTAAGTATGGCGTTGTTGGTCAATTTCTGCAAATATTTCTGTTAAATCTGGTTGATTTTTCCACGCACCAAATAATTTATTTAATTTAGCTAATTTCTCTTCTTCTGTTAAATGTATTTTTGGTTCTGGTATTTGCTTTTCAATAAATTCTAAGTCAATTATTATTTCTGTTCCATCTGGAATGTTATTTAGTTGTTCTAATAGCTCAATATTTTGACCGCGTTTTATTCTTCTAACCTTCATATTGATTTATCCTCATAATTGTAGCGACCTGCAATTATAAATGCCCAAACCTGCAATCAAGACATTTTCAAACCAGGATTAAATGCAACTATAATTACACTTCAGCCAGAATTAATTGCAACTGAACCAGGATTAAATGCAACCAACCTGCAATCATCGCTTTCAGCCAGGATTAATTGCAACTATAAATATTAACATTTTTATCGCAGTTTCAATCCGCTCAAAGTGGCAGTCCCGCCGCCAACATTTGCTCGTGTAATTCACGAGAGCGCGCTGGGTCAAGTTGTCCGCGAAACAGCAATTTAATTTCCGCTGGTTTGGCATTGAACTGTTCCGCCAAACCTCTGACATCGTAGCCATGCCGGGTTAAGGTGGGTTCCAAATCGTCAATTTGCTTAGATAAAACCGACTCAATAATCGCTGTGGTAACTGTTTTTTCTCCAAAAAGATATGCAGCCTCGAAAGCTAGTGTCAAATGTTGCTCGATTTGCAATGGTGTCCTCAGCCGCGTGGCAAGTAAGTCAATAGCATCCGGTTCCAATATGTCACTTATTTGAGTATCTTCAGTAGTACATTTAGATACCAACCATTCAATATATTCTTTTTGACTACCAACAATACCCTCCAAAGAAAAGACTGTTGCCCGATAGCCAATTTCTTCCATAGTTGGACGGCGTAAATCATTTTTCAGCTTAGGATGACCAGCTAACACCACAGAGAGCGTACCACCACCGTCTTCAACTACCTCAATTAAACGTTTGAGTCCTGTGAGCGTACTGTAATGTAAGTCGTGAGCCTCATCTACAAACAACGCCACAGGCTTTTTACCTTTTCTAATCAGGTCACGCAGTTCCCGCTCCCGTTTTTCCCCAAGTGCAGGAATTTTAATTTCCTTATCTGTTGATAAATCGTAAAATAAGGCAGCAATCAGTGTTGGCAGTGTCGCTCGGTTTTTATCAACAGAAAGCGATTTCGAGACTAAAATCTTGCCTTCTTTCTCCAAAACCTCAAATAAACGGCGTAAAGTCGTCGTCTTGCCACACCCGATAATTCCCGTAATGGCAACCAGCTTGCCTGAATGGATTGCGACTTTAATATCCTTAAACAATTGTTTTTGATGCTCTGTCTCGTAGTAACCAGCCTTACGAAACTCCCTGAGCAACCGAAAGTGTTCCATGACTTCAGTGAGCATTTTGTTCCTCTCCTTTATTTGAGCGGAAATATTGCCGCACTCGTTCAATAATCGCTTTTTTATTCAGAGTTTCAGCCAGCAGGGCATCAATGAATGTTAACTGTTCGGGAGACAATTTAGCCAAAGGTTTGGCCAGTTGTTCAGAAATCGCCCTTTTAGCAAACAATACAGTAGGATAAGTAAATTCTTGGTATGGGTCGGGGTCATTAAAAGGTGTAACAGTTGGCTCCAATTCCTTATATTTATCCACCAGAAATTGTAAGTCCGCGTTTTTGTCCAAGGCAGTCCGTGGCAAACCCAACTTTTTAGCTAAATTGGCAATTTTATCTGCCCGTTCTTCAGTTTTAGTTTTCTTAAATTTACGGTAGCGGTGTAAGGGGATAGGTCTGTCAACTGGATAAAATGGTCCGTAACGACGGTCTTCTTTCTCTACGTACAGTTCGTTGTCAAACAAACCCCACCATAGCACGACAGTTTCTCCTGCTAAGTCCGGTTCTACCCACGATGGCTGTTTTACGTGTTTTAAATCAGATGGGCTGAGGTCGAAATGCCAACATTCGTTGCTATACTCTGCTTGAAAACGCACCGCAGGCGGTTGCCTAGTCATGCGTTCTTGGTCATATCCCCACGTTTTTAAGTAATAATTGACAGTGCTTCTAGTTAACGCACCTTTATCTGGTTGGACAAAACCATCGGGTGTTTCCATCCCAAACTCCTCCAACAGTTCAATCGCTCGGACTGTGGAGATATGTCGCCCTTTCTTGTTACTAGTACGGATTTTCATGGCCGTGATGAGTTACGCAAAGCGCGATATAGTGTATCTGTTGACACTCCGTATAATGCTGCTGTCTCTTCGATGAGAATTCGCCGCTCTTGACAACGGCTGGGCAATCCGTCGAGGCGGTGGCGTAAATTAATAAGTGCCTCTACAGGGATTTGCTTATGTACCATGTTCAGTTTTTATCTCTGCAATATAGTTGTAGAGCGTTGGTTTGGAAATTCCCATTAACTTACATATTTCAATAATTGTGTATTGTTTTTCCGTATAAAGTCTTACTGCTAATTGACGTTTAGTTGGATCAAGGGCTTTTGGTCTACCTCCCCTATGACCACGCACTCGTGCTGCTACAAGTCCAGCCGTCGTGCGTTCACGGATGAGGTTGCGCTCAAATTCAGCCAATGCACCGAATAAATGGAAAATCAATCTACCACTGTTATTTGTGGTGGTGATGGATTCTTGCAAGCTAGAAAGCCCAATTCCTCGCTTATCCAAGGTTTCCATCATTAGACATCTCCGAAAAAGATCGTAGAGACGTTCCATGGAACGTCTCTACAAGGGTTTCAAGTCACGTACATTTAATTCTCGGAGATGTCTATTGAAATCAGATCTTTGAGTGACCTTCCCAAGCGGTCTAGTCTCCATACAACCAAAACATCACCAGTCCTTGCTACTTCCAATGCCAAGGAGAGTCCAGGTCGTTCTGCTTTTGCACCGCTGATTCGGTCGGAGTAAATTTTCTCGCAACCAGCCTGCTGCAAAGCATCCTTTTGCAGATTCAGATTTTGGTCATCTGTTGAAATTCGGGCATAGCCTATCAACATACTTTGAACCCCAACAAGTAAATAAACTCGTTACCTAACAGCATATATTGCCTTTGATATAATTACCCAGTTTCGTTACTAAACTTAATTCAGTTTTGGTTTTGTTTGATGGAAGTAATAGCGGTAAAAGAAACGACCGTTTTTTTACCTTTATAGTTGCATTTAATCCTGGCTGAAGTTCAAATAGTTTTGTTGATAAATTGGGGTGTTTTTTGAGCAAACTGGACAACTACCGTTTGACGGGACTTTCGGTCAGTTGCAATTAATCCTGGTTGAAAGCGATGATTGCAGGTTGGTTGCATTTAATCCTGGTTCAGTTGCAGTTAATTCTGGTTCAAATGAAATTATAGTTGCAAATAATCCTGGTTTGAAAATGTCTTGATTGCAGGTTTGGGCATTTATAATTGCAGGTCGCTACAGCTAGTAAAGCCTTAGAAATGATTGCTGATTACAAAGCTAACCGTAATGGGAACTACGTTAAAAAATTTCCCCTGACTGTGCAGGATGCAGACACATTACCAACGGTGGTTAAGGAATAGTTTAGAATCAGAGAATACTGATAAATAATTCATACAAAACAATATGAGATTCTTGATTCTTGAGAAACACAAAACTTGATTTGATATTTGATTTTGTGTCTGAACAATAAATTTGTTCATCATAAACAGACAAAAATATCAAAAAATAGCTAAACTAGTTATAAGACTTCATCTATTATGATATGCAAGAAACAGCGACTCAAGTATTGATTCGTGTCTCTAAAAAATGGTATAGGATTCGCTATTTAGATCCTTATACCAGAAAGAGATTAATGTTATTATCAGAGGAAGAATTTGAAGTAGAACTTCAAGGGCTGCTTAAACCCGCAGCTTGACTTCTTTGATTTCACCATTGGCAACTTTTACGTAATCAACTAATTCTTTATATATTAAGGATTTATCCGCCCAGGGTGTTTCATCCCAAAAATTAATATTGCTACAACAAAACGCAAGAATATCAAATAGTTCGCTGTTGATTTTGTTAACTACCGTTTCTTTTTGTTTGATTTTATTGATCTCTAAAATTGTTTGGTCAATGGCATCTTGAATGATTGGGTTTTTAGGTAAGCGTCTCAGTGCTTTTAGTTGTTCTTGCCTAGCAATCAATTCGGGGCTATCCTGTGTTTCTACATTTGAACTTGTAATTGCATATTCCTTAATTTCCCTGTGCCGTTCTACTAAGGTTTGATCCACTGCTGAAATAATATCTGGTAGATAGGTGCTAATTTTGTTGCTACAAAAATTATTTCCCATGTTTTCATGTTTTTTGCAACGGACTCTATATGTCGAATTTCGTTTCTTACAAAAACATTTATAGCCGCAGTCAGCGCAAATAATCTGCCCCGCTAGTGGGAAAATCTCTGTTTCCTTTTTTTCTCTACCGTAGCTGTATTTAGATTTATTTTCGTCAAGTTTTGCAACTATCCGTTTGAAGATATTTTCACTAATTAAAGGTTGGTGAGTATCTTCATGAATATCCCAATTCTCAGGTTTATTTAAATTGTCTTTGATATTGTAGGCGGTACAGCCTCTCAGTACAGGGTTTAAAAGCCAGTAACGCAGTCCGGCAGCAGTCCACTTGAGATGATAAGTTTGCAGTAAATATTGCGCCGTACTCCTCAATGTAGCCCCATCACCGAGGAAATATTCAATCATCTTGTGAGCGATCGCCCATTTACTAATTCCATTCATCTCAGATAAATCAGGAGCATACTTTTCATCCACGCGACAATACCCAAAAGGTGGACGGGGAGAAGCCTTTTTCTGCTCTCTAAAAAAGTTCATGCCATTTTTGATCCGATTAGCAAGTAGCCTAGATTCAAATTCAGCCAAACCAGCCATCTGATTCACAGAAAACCACCCAAAGGGGGAAGTTGGGTCAACGGGGGCATCCAAAACCGTGAGTTTGACCTTATACTCCTCAAAGATAGCGATCGCTTTGTGAATCCCCACCACGCTGCGTCCTAGTCGGTCAATTCTCGTACAAATGACTTCAGTGATTTTGCCTTGTTTGCACTGAGCAATCATTTTATTAAATTCTTTCCTCTTGTCGCTGCGACCGGACTCAACATCTGAGAAGATGACAATAGCACCAGCCCTTTCTACTCGTGCTGTTTGTTGCTCCAAAGCATTGCCTTCATCCTGTTCACGGGTGGAAACCCTCACATAACCTGCTTTCATGATCATTCCTCATACTGCCCATATTGTTAATATAACTCTACTCGTTTGATGCTTCACTCTAAGGCTCAAACAACCGTTCTTCACTTGGCTGCTGAAAGAGGATCTGTTGAAGACCTAGAACTTCATGAAGTAATGCTCAAAGGTTTCCGCGATGTTAAATGCGTGGAATCCGGTGGTCCAGAACCCGGTGTAGGTTGCGCCGGTCGTGGTATTATCACCGCTATTAACTTCCTAGAAGAAAACGGTGCTTACACAGACTTAGATTTCGTATCTTACGACGTATTGGGTGACGTTGTATGCGGTGGATTTGCTATGCCTATCCGTGAAGATTAAGCTATTTTGTCTAGGGTTTTTGTGAATGCAATTGGTTGGGAATTTTTATTTTTTTATGCCCTATTTTTGCCCTGGGAAATTTTAGAGAAATGGGATTTTTGTGAGGATTTATTCTTTTATTTACCCTATTTTGTCCCTAGCGTCAAGGGGGATACATGATTTTTGATAAATGTGTTACTGATTTTTTACAACAGTTCTAACAGTTGATTACAAATACCCTATCATAATTTTAGCTAATAGCTACTACAACATTGATGGGTATTTGATAACACATGATATCACTCTACTTTTTTGGAAATGTTCTATAAGTTAAGTCCCAACTTCCATTTGGCATGGTGGTAAAGTCTTCTCGACAGTTGCGATTGGAAAACTGACGCAAAATTTCACCGCTGATAAATTGAGTATTCATCACAAATCTTCCTAGATCCAATCGTGAGAAGTTCTGAGCCTCGTACCGACTTTGAACATATTTTGGTAAATCCTGAACCACGAATAGGAGTGTTTCTCTGTTGAGATTGGGTAGATGATCAGCCGTTTTATTCACTAGATTTTCAAGATTATGCCCGTAGTCCTCCTTATTATTTTTATCTTTTTTATTTTTAGGTTTTTTATTTGCCAAAGTTTCTTCATCAAAACCAAAAGTTATTAAAGCACCTTTTAAAAGTAGCTCAGTTGCAATACAACAGTTTTGGATTACGGCGTATTTATTGAATGAGCCTAAAAGTGTTGCTGCTGCTGCTTCAAGCTGCTGTTTTGCCAAATACCACCATTCCACTGTTTTATTTGGCAGGTTCCCCATTTTTTCAACATCATCGAGTCCATACGCAAAATCCATCAGATCGATAACCTGGTCAAAGAATATTAAGCCAGTCTGTTGATCATTAAACAGCCATTGTTTTTGTATATCAGGTACGTCTATTAGAAAATCTACTGGATTAATTGCTGGTAAGCTAGAAAGTGGAATACGTAGCGGAAAGAATACATCTCGAAACATAAATACTCCCATATACATAGGTGGCATTACCAAGTCTGTTAAACGATATAGTTTTTTGTATATCTGATCAACAGCCTTAAATAGGGGATCATAGTCCAGTATGAAATTGCTGCCTGGTTTTAACTTTTGTGCAATTATAAAGTAGGCAGATAGAGGACGTTGAAAGGGTTCTGCCCCTTTTTGAATAAGCTCATCATCTACTTCGATTACAAGTTTCATCAAATCAATTTCTTCTGTCACTTCTGCACTCCGACCAAAAATTTACACTACACATTATAATTGTATATGATGTTGCAAGTAAGTGTTTTCTTACAGTTGCTTCGAGAAATTTGATTATATAGGTGATTTTTGGTCTATCCTATTTGTCAAATTAAAGTTTTTAGTAAACATGAGGATCTTTTGTTATGTCACTTCTAAAGTTGCTACAAACATTCATTTCTGGTACTCATAATCCTGAATTGGATGCGGGACGAATAAAGCATGATAACTTGCCTGAAAGTGAATATTTTCAGGATGAGAAACTTTCAACAGATGAATTAAATAAGGATAAACAGATAACTTTCCAGAGAGGTTATGAGTTGGGGCAGATTTTGAGGGCAGCTATAAAAGAACATTACTCTCCGGCAGAAGAACAGCGAGTTATTGATAGTCTCATGAAAGCGATGGTATACCTTGGTAATAACGCCAGGATATTTCCTGATATGGACTATGAGAATATCTGGTACACAGATTACTATGACCTAATTGAATTAGCGAAAGATATGGGCTTAGGAGATAAAACCTTACCTCACTGGCCTGAAGAGTCAAATCTCTTAAACCGCTATCTAGAACTGACTACTTCTGATCTGCTTCAAATATTTCTTGGTTTTTTAGAAGAAGCTTTGCTTGATGAGTATAAATTTGGCGCAGATTTGGATAGCTGGGTTAGGTACTTGTTAAGAGAAACTTTGAAGTCGAGACAGCGGTTGGCTCGTGAACGACAAAAGCACGATGAAGCTTTCCGTTTTTCCCCTCAAATTCTAAAGACAACTGAGCAGAATAAACGCGATAACAGTAAGATATTTGAACGTTAAAAGCTCTTCCGGTGTTGTGGGTTATCGGAGCGATCGCATTTCCGGTGTGTGGTTTAGTGCGATCGCTTCTACTAAAAACGGTATAATACTTTTATTCTCAAGGATAATACTCATGGAAATCCAAGAACTTAAAGCAATAATCAAAGAAAGCATCCGCGAAGTTTTGCGAGAAGAAAGAATGTTGCTCTGTCAAGTCCTTATACCCTATGTAAGTGATGAAGAACAAGAAGAACTAGATGAAATGTTTGGTTCACCATCAGATTATCAAGATGAAGAATTAGTTGATATGACAGAGTGGGTAAAACATGGCCATAAAATTTCGTAAGAATGCTATTAAGTTTTTAGAAAAGGCAAATCTTGAAGATGCTGAGAAAATTCAGGAAAAAATATCTCAACTTCTACTTTTTGTCGAAGAACAAGCCATTATTCCCTTTACAGAATTTGATATTAAAAAAATGAAAGGAGATTGGGAAGGATTTTATAGATTACGTATTGGTAAAATCAGAATTGTCTTTACAGTTAATACCCAATCTGGTGAAGTTGAAATTTTCACAATTGGTGCAAGAGGAGATGTTTATAAATAAAAGTTTTTAAATTAATAAAGATGTGCATTGTGGGGATGCGATAGCGTTCGCGGTAGCGTCCCGGAGGGAACTAGCGCGACCTAGGAATCATATTTAGTGTGTCCAAGTAAGTGATTTAATGCTTTAATTAGGATTAAGGATATAACTTTGAGAATTGTTATCAATTCAAAGATAAGGAGATAAAGATGCAAATTGCAGTCAAGCCAGATCAAGAAAAATACATTCTTGAAAAACTACAACAAGGTAAATATAAAAGCATTGATGAGTTATTATCTATAGCTTTTCAACTTTTAGAACAACATGATGAAAAAGAAAAACAACTCAGTGAATTAAGACGAAAAATTGCTGAAGGAACAGAACAAATTCGTCAAGGTGAAGTAATAGAAGGTGAATTAGTTTTTCAACAACTACCACAAAAGTTAAAATATGACTAAATTACTACAAAATCACAGTTTTTCAAATGCACATTATTATTCGTAAACGACTAAATGAATTTGCTAAACTTTATCCAGATACAAAAAATGCTCTATCTCAGTGGTATCAATTAATAAAGGAAAATGAATTTATCTCATTTGTAGAACTCCGTCAAATATTTCCATCAGCCGATCAAGTTGGTAAATTGACAGTTTTTAATATTGGTGGTAACAAAGTTAGACTAATTGCAGCAATTCATTATAACCGCCAAAAAATCTATATCCGTGCTGTGCTAACACATTCAGAATATGATGAAGGAAAGTGGAAAGAATAATGCAAACTTTAAACTTTGAAAAAACCATTAATGCTTGGTCATCCATTGCCGAAAATGTCTTTGTTCCTCACACAGAACAGGAATATGAACACTTAGTTGATATACTAGATTCTCTGATAGATCAAGTTGGTGAAGATGAAAACCATCCCCTTGCTTCACTCATGGAAGTCATCGGAGTTTTAATTGAAAACTATGAAAATGAACATATTCCTGAACTAGAGGATATAGATTAACTATTGGGAAGTAATTTTTAATTACTGAATTAACCCCCATTTTGCATCATCCAAACTAACATACCCAAAATTTCTTCCACAGGAGGTAGAGAATAATCCATTAAATCAATAGTAACAAGATCATTTTCCAACTTCAGGAAACGCCATTGTGTACCACTACTAATTACACCATAAATAACACGAAGGGGATTATTTTTAGCAGCATTAAATCTTTGCGCGGCCACCATCTCTGCAATACATTGTCCAAACCCAGTTCTTAAATCAGCCTTTTTTGCTTCAACAATGACAATTACAGGGGCTTCAATTTCTAACACTTCAGGAGAACTACTTAATAGAAAATCGCAAATTCCATTAAGTCCCACTGACTCATCAACTGTAAAATCTTCACCCGAAAATAAGCTAATTTGCCGATTTAAAATTCTTCTGACTTCTAACAAAACTGGGTAAATAATCCCTTCCGAACGGGCTTTTTCACTAGCAGAACCAGCCAGCGGTAAACTTTCTTCAAGATATGCTTTTAGCGTCACAGATGGTTCAATTTTTTCAAGAATAGGAATAAAACGCCCACCTTCCTGAGTTTTTAAACCAAAAGCTTCTTTAACCTTACCAATAGATGTAAATTGACTATAAGACATATCTTGTAACATTCCTAGTTTTATAAAATTACTCTTTGCGCCTCTGCGTCTTTGCGTGAGGCTAACTCTTATCCTAACTCAATTTTCATCAAACTGTGTCCCATCTGCAACCTCAATCTTTCATTGTCAATTCTCAACCTTTCATTTTCCTGTTCCAATCTAATCACCATATCCTGTAAATCTTCCACCTTTGATTTTTTCTTAATCGCTTCCTCAATTGCAACCTTGCGATTTTCTAAACTAAACCACTTTTGATAAATGGATGTGTGCATATTCACAGAATGACCCAAATTATCAGCAGCAGCTTTAATAGGAATCCCCATCAAATGCGCTCGAATTGCCCAAGCATGGCGTAAATCGTAAGGTTGAAAGGGAATCCCCACAAATCTAAACCATCTATCTGTACCATGTCGTACAGCGTTGATTTCTCTACTGGTAATTTTATTTTGGATTTTTGCTTTTAATAGTGCGATCGCTTCGGTATCCGTGGTTAAATTAAAAGTTTCTACCCAACGGGGATATAATGGTAAAGCTTCCCTTTCTCCCGTTTTACATTCTTCATTTACGCGCCATGTATTCATGACATTATCTGATGATAACCACCAATTTAAATCAGGATTAACAAAAATTTCAATGGGTCTTAATCCATAGGTTGCTAACATCCCATAAACCCATCTCCACAATTTCCAATTATTTCTATCTTCCCTAGTTGTTAACTTACTAGAACGATTAATAGCATAATTTTCAAACTTGAGATATTCCTGTTCTATGTCTGCATCAGTGGGTATATCACGTTTACGTTGAGAAATAGCCTTAATTTTTAAATTACTTAATTCTGGAACTTCTAAACCAGAGCATTTACATAAAACCCGAATTACCTTAATTAACTCATTTTTCACACTATCCGAAGATGGGCAAAATTTCACAGCATCAATAAAATTGGCATCTATAGCTAGTTTATCCTTTGGCAAATGTTTGTTAGCAATATAAAAATAACTATTAAAAGTATTATTACTTTTGAGAGTGCGTTTCCTAGTTTGGAAATAGTTGTTTTCAAACTCAGAAACCAACTCAAACATGGTGAGTAACTTAGCTTTAAATCTAGTTTTGCCTAAATATTTATCAGTCCAAATAAATTGTTTTCTGGCAATTAATTTTCCCAACTCATTAGCTTCTTCTTCTGCCGTATTTAACCCATCAAAACTAAAAGGAATACCCAAAGAAATATCATATTGCTTTGTGCTGCTACCGTTTTTATCAATATCACCTGGTTTAATAGGTAAGGTAGTTCTCAACTGTAATGAATTGCCGGATTTTCTGACAGAAACACTCACCCTAGCGGCTCTTAGTCTAGCATTAATTGCCTTTAATTCTGTGGTCAGTTTTGCCGTTAAGTGATTTTCTTGATTTTCTACTGCTTGCATTCTGCCTAAATATCCCCCGTCGGTAATAGCTGTTTGGTGAAAATCGGCAAATGCTTCCTGTGTTCTGTCCATACCCTAGATTTACCCTAATAAAAAAACTGTTCACTCCAGACAATGATTGCGGCAAACATAGTTGAGAATGAACATTTTCCGGCTTTTAAAATTATCTTATTACTCTTTCCCGTGAAGGTAAAGCACAAGAAATCTACATCGTTACATCAGGTGAAATGATGGCGATGTATGCTGCAAACAACATCGCTCGTGGTGTACTTAAATATGCTCACTCCGGTGGAGTTCGTTTAGGTGGTTTGATCTGTAACAGCCGTAACACAGACCGAGAAATCGAATTAATCGAAACCTTGGCAAAACGGTTGAACACCCAAATGATTCACTACGTTCCCCGCGACAACATAGTTCAACACGCTGAATTACGTCGGATGACAGTGAACGAGTATGCGCCTGATAGCAAACAAGCTAACGAATACCGCGCACTAGCTAAGAAGATCATCAACAACAAAAACCTCACCATTCCTACACCTATCGAAATGGAAGAGTTGGAAGAATTGTTGATTGAGTTCGGTATTCTCGAAAGCGAAGAAAACGCTGCAAAAATGCTGGCTAAATAGGCATAATTCGCTACGAAGAAAGAATTTTCTAGTACCAGGAAAAAGGCAGAGAGCAGCACATCAAAAGCTCTCACCTTTGACCAACATTTCCCTATCGCTACAGGGGACTTCATGTCCCCAAACACCTCATCCCTATTTCCGTTCCTTTAGGAGCAAGAGAGATTAACAATGACTTCGACCGACGACAAGAAGATTGTTGAACAAAGAAAAGAACTAGTTAAAGAAGTTCTCAAAGCTTACCCCGAAAAAGCTGCTAAGAAGCGTGAGAAGCATTTAAACGTATTTGAAGAAGGTAAGGCTGATTGTGGTGTTAAATCTAACATCAAATCCTTACCTGGTGTAATGACCGCTCGTGGTTGTGCTTACGCAGGTTCTAAAGGTGTGGTTTGGGGTCCTATCAAGGACATGATCCACATCAGTCACGGTCCCGTAGGTTGCGGTTACTGGTCTTGGTCTGGTCGTCGTAACTACTACTTAGGTACAACAGGTATTGATACCTTTGGTACTATGCACTTCACCTCCGACTTCCAAGAACGCGACATCGTGTTTGGTGGTGACAAGAAACTGACTAAATTAATTGAAGAATTAGATGTATTATTCCCCTTGAATCGTGGGGTTTCTATTCAATCTGAATGTCCTATCGGTTTGATTGGGGATGACATCGAAGCAGTAGCTAGAAAGACATCCAAAACCATCGGTAAGCCAGTTATTCCCGTCCGTTGCGAAGGTTTCCGTGGTGTGTCTCAGTCTTTAGGACACCACATCGCTAACGACATGATTCGTGACTGGGTATTCCCCAAAGCAGATCAAGGTAAGAAAGACGGTACATTGAAGTTTGAAGGCACTCCTTATGACGTAGCCATTATTGGTGACTACAACATCGGTGGTGATGCTTGGGCCAGCCGGATTTTGTTAGAAGAAATCGGTTTGCGCGTTGTTGCTCAATGGTCTGGTGACGGTACAATCAACGAAATGTTGATGACCCCCAACGTGAAGATGAACCTCATCCACTGTTACCGCTCGATGAACTACATCAGCCGTCACATGGAAGAAGCTTATGGTATACCCTGGTTAGAATATAACTTCTTTGGTCCTACCAAAATTGCTGAATCTTTACGCGAAATCGCTTCTAAGTTTGATGCGAAGATCCAAGCAAATGCTGAAAAAGTAATTGCTAAGTACCAACCTACTATGGATGCGATCGTTAGTCAATATCGCCCCCGTTTGGAAGGTAAGACAGTTGCAATGATGGTTGGTGGTTTACGTCCCCGTCACGTTGTTCCCGCTTTCCAAGATTTGGGAATGAAGATGATTGGTACTGGTTATGAGTTCGCTCACAGTGACGACTATAAACGTACTACTCACTACATCGAAAACGGAACTATCGTTTATGACGACGTTACCGCTTACGAATTTGAAGAGTTCATCAAAGCATTGAAGCCAGACTTAGTTGCTTCTGGTGTGAAAGAGAAGTATGTCTTCCAAAAGATGGGTCTTCCTTTCCGTCAAATGCACTCTTGGGATTACTCCGAACTTGATTATGTTGGTGGAAAGGTGCGGTAATTTGAGGTTTTTTGGTTGGGGAATTAAGAGAGTTTAATTTTTAGACTAAGTGAAATTTATATAGTTTGTGAGTAACATTGTTTGTTAGATACTGAATATAGTATAATTCTGATTCAGTCTGGTTTTGAAATTTGGCTTAAATTTGGCTTAAATCAAGAATGTTAAATGGAAAACTTTTTTATTGGGAATTTTTTTAGACTAAACTGAGTTTAACTTGAAAACCATAGTTTTTTGTAATTATGGTAAATCAACGGATATTGCAAGGGTTTAGCAATGCTCAACCCCTACGAAAGATGTAGTTTTTTACCATTATGTATAATAAGCCAATTAATATCTATTTAGACCTTTAGTGGTTGACAATATCCAATTGTTTAACATATTCCCTAAATACAGGAGATAAATTAAACAAAGTTTTCTCTCTTTCTATTAATGTAAATAAATAGCGTCTATTTAAAGACTGTAAACCATTAATCAAATCTGTAGAAGATAAAGATAAAGCTTGTTTTAAATCTTCTCTTGATATTGCTTCATTAGCTTTACTCATTTTTAAAATAATCTGTTTCTCTATGGATGATACTCGGTTAAATAATTCATTTAATTGAGATTTCATATTTTCTGTTAAGAGTAAATTATTCTCACTGATAAATTCTGAAGTCTTACCTTGAAAAATATTCCTAATCAAATTAGCAATATCTTGTAAATAGACTGGATTACCTTCATATAAATTAATGAGTTTTGACCAGCTTTCCTCATCTTTTAGTCTTTGATTTTTCAAAATATCTGTATTATCTAAACCTTGTAATTCTAAGCATTTAACCGGATACAACTCTTCATCTATGCAAATCATCTCTTGACATTGTTCTTGACTAATTAAAATCAAACTACTTTGATGTTCAATTTCTGTGATCATGGTTAAAAAGGTTTTATAGTCTTTATATTCAGGTTTATACTTTCCAGCAAGTTGTCCTGGGGTAAATAGTTCTTGGATATTATCAATAATAATTAAACATTTTTGCTGACGGAAAAGATTAAAAAGTTGAGTTAGTTTATTTTCAGTTTGAATAAATTCGGAATTAATCGCTTTGAAAATTTCAGCGATAATGGAATCTAAAGAATCGGATAGTTTAATATTTTTCCAGATGATGATATTGAAATTTTGTAAGTTTAGGTCAACAAATCTTTTAATTAAGGTAGTTTTGCCAATTCCAGGTAATCCTAAAACAGAGATAAGACGGGCATTCTGATTGATTAAGAAATGGGATAGGGTTTGTAGTTCTCTTTCTCGTCCGTAAAAATGGGTGATTTTTGGTGCAATTGTTAAATCATGATAGAATAGTTCGTTGTTTGATTTTTCTTCATGAGATTGATTTTTATCCGGTTTAGGATAATTAGAACACCAGTTAATTTTAGTATTTACTAAACCAACAAATTGAGGAGAATTTATAACTCTTTCTAAAGTCCAACAAAAATTATATTTATTAATATCTTCACCTAACTGTTCTGATAAAGTTTTAAATAACTTACGACTAACATCTCCAATATAGTTTTGACTATTGTATCCCGATTCGTCTGCTATTTGATTGTAAGTTTGACCTTGCCAAAGTCCTTTGAGAATAGCTTTTTCTAAATCGTCTAGATGTTCTCCTGTTTGTTTCTGGACGACTTGATCCACAAATTGTAATAACTCTGTAACATTCATATATTCTAGGCTGGGTAAGTATTACAGCAACAATTATAACTTAATTTCAACCATGAAAATCATACTTTTTCAGTGTTTTTCGGGTTACTGAGTTTATATTTCGTTATATAAATGCGAGAAAAACAGGTTTTTTTGGTGTAGAAAGTTCAAAAGAGAACATTTAGTATAAGAACTAGCTAAAACATAAGTACGGATATAAATTTATGGCTGACAATCAGGGTGTAACCTATGCAGTGGACTTAGTAATGTGTATTGATGGCACAGGTTCAATGGGTCATTTGATTGAAGAGGTGAAATCAACCGCTCTGAAGTTTTATGAGCAGCTAGAAGCCAAAATGAAGGAAAAAACTAAGAAAATTGACCAACTTAGAGCTAAGGTAATTGTATTTCGGGATTATTGGGCAGATTCACCAGAAATTGCGATGCAGTGTTCAGAATTTTTTGATTTGCGATCGCAGTCCCCAGATTTTGCTAATTTTATCTCTGGAATTAAGGCTGAAGGTGGTGGAGATGAACCCGAAAACGGCTTAGAAGGATTGGGGTTAGCACTTAAATCCGACTGGCAAAAAGGGAATTTTAGCAAGCAAAGATATGTGGTAGTTGTTTACACAGATGCCAGCGCTCATAGTTTAGAAAAAGGTGGAAAACCTAGCAACTACCCTAATAATATCCCAAAAACCTTTGATGAATTGACAGATTATTGGCACGAAATTCCAGTATCAGCCAAACGATTGCTTTTATTTGCTCCTGATGCTTCACCTTGGACGGTTATGAGTAGCTGGGAAAATACAATTCATTATGTTTCCGCAGCGGGTAATGGATTAGAAGAATTAGAAAAAGATCAGATTTTAGATGCGATCGCTAACAGTATATAAGCAATGACAGTTAACTTAATCATGAAAATATGAGTGGTTAAGTTAAGTTTCTTAATTAAAATAAAAACTTCAACAAGGACTTTAGTAATGGTTATGACAAAATTTCAGTTCGTAGTAAATTTAGAAGTAGCTGAAAATAAAGGTGAAGATGATAACCTAATCGAATATTTTGAACGAACACAAATTTATTTGATGGGAGTATTTGATGGTTTAGGAGGTCGTTCTGCTGGTTATGGTGGTCAAACTGGAGGACGGATTGCTTCAGAAATAGCATCGAAAATTAGTAAAGAATTTTTCAAACAATGGAATGGTAAGATAACTTCAGAAAATGCTATAGAATTACAAAAAAAAATTTGTCAAGCACTAAAAAAAGCCGCAGATGATAATAATATGCGAACCACTTCATCTCGGCTTAAAGGTTCTTTAATAGAGCATAAACTTTGCACAACAATTGCCTTAGCTAGTATTCCTAAACAACAAACTCAGGATAAAATTTTTGAAGCTAATTTAGCTTGGATGGGAGATTCACGAATTTATTTTCTTAGTCCCACTAAAGGATTACAGCAATTAACTAAGGATGATTTAGTAACTTCCAAAGATGCCTTTGAAATGCTCAGACAAGATCCACCTATGTCCCAATATTTAACTGCTGATATTAATCCCAAATGGCAAATCCATTTTCAGAATTATAGATTTGAAGAAGCTGGCTGTTTTCTAGCTTGTACTGATGGTTGTTTTCAGTATTTTTCTGCTCCTTGGGAGTTTGAAAAATTGTTACTAGAAACACTTTTAAATTCAGAAGGTGATAAAATAGAAGATACTAATTGGAGAGAATTAATTGATCAAAAATATACCGAAATTAAACAAGATGATGTTTCTTTAATTATTTATGCGGCTGGTTTTAATGTAATAAAACATCTTAAAAAATCTTATCAAGAGCGATTAAAATATCTCCAAAGTAACTTTATTGCTGATACAAATAACTATGATAGCTTAAAAAAGCTATGGGAAAATTATAGAATTGATTATGAATATTATCTACAATTTATTCAAGATATTCCACCTATTTCTCATGTAACTGGTATAGAAGATAAATCTTATATACCAGTTACACCAGTTACTATACCCGGATTTCTCACCAAAATTCTCAAACCCTTATAAAATCTGGATTCTGGAGTTTCACACTATATCAAAAGTCAACCCCGTAAAAAATGCCTGAAACCGATTCTCTATCCGGGTTATACAAATTACGATTACATTATTCGTGAGAAATACGGGTATAGCTATTGCAAATCCAAGTACAAATAACCTGTTTGAACAATTTAACGAATTGTCTAAACAAAAAGCAGATGAAGAAGTTAAAAAGCTTTATGATCGTGCTAACTATTGTTATGAACATTCTCAGTTTCAAGAAGCGCGAAAATTATGTAACCAGGCTTTACAAATAAGACCAGACGAAATTAATCCTAAATATCTATTAGGATTAATTTACTATGAATTAGCAGAAAAAGAGTATAATTATCAAAAGAAAAATCAATTTTTAACTGATGCTGCCTTTCATATTAAAGAAGTTATTAACCGTCCACCAGAAAAGTCAATGGAAATATTTGTAGAAGCATATCAAATTTTAGGTGGAATTTACTATAAATTAAAAGATTGGAGAAAATCGGTTGAATTTTATGAGGACTTTTTTAAATGTGAAGGTTCGGAAAAATATGTAAATTCTACGGATTTTGATCAGCACTTAGAGTTTTTTGTTGCTTCTCTTATTCAATCAAGGGTTGAGCAATGTCAGCCAGCCAATACAGCAATTCAGTTCTGTCTACGTATAATTAATAGTAGTTCAATTTTACCTTATGGCAAAAAACCTTCGATTTACTATTTTATGGCAAGGTTACAAGAAATAGAAGGCGAGTTTAACGCTGCATTAAATAGTTTAGAAACACTCTTGAAATTAGATTTGCGTTCAGATTGTCGAATGGAACGAAAAGCAAACAAAAAACATCAAAGTATTTTGAATAAATTAAATAATAGGAGATATTAATCAATGTCTTATAAAACAGGTGATCTAATTGCTGATAAATATTTAGTAACCCGTGAATTTGACAGCGCGAATGGTGGGCAATGTCAATGGGGTTTTGCTGTAAATATAAATGATGGTAATGAGTATTTTGTGAAAAAATTTCTGAGTCCCGTATATCCAGGAGATAAAGCACCAGGAAGTGAAAAAGGTAAACAGAAAAGACGTGATCAATGCGATAAATTTGCTATGAAACAATTACTAATTCAAGAAGCACTATCTGCTTGTGGTGCTGGTGGTTCAGTTGTTGTCACGGTAGACTTTTTTAAATATGGTAATGAAAATGGTGAACATTTCTTTAAAGTTTGTCAAAAAGTAGATACTAGCTCTTTATCAAAAGTCATACATACATTAGAACCAAAAAAGCGTTTATTTGTCATGCTAACAGCGGTAGGAGGGCTTAATATCTTACATGACAATGGCATTGTTCATCTTGATTTGAAACCAGATAATATCCTAATTCAAGAATGGGAAGGAAAACAAGTTGCCAAAATTATTGATTTTGATAGCAGTATTATTAAAGGAGAATCAATAGCAGTGGAATTTTTAGTAGGTGATCCAGTATATTATTCACCTGAGTTTGCTAAACATATTTCTACAAATGGAGAAACACCAGCACCAAACAAGAAATCTGATATTTTTTCCTTGGGGTTAATTTTATGTGAATATTGGACCGGTAGTCGTCCATTTTTATCAGGAAGCTATACTTATGCCCATGAAGCAGTTCTAGATGGAAAAAAACTTGAATTACCATTACCACAGAGTAAAAGTAAATTACGGGGAACTATGATTCAAACTCCACTGGATATAGAAGTGCGTCATCTCATAGGAAAAATGTTAATTTTAAGTCCTGAAAAAAGACCTCAAATAACTCAAGTACAGCAACAGATTAAATATCTTTATAATAATGGTACTTTACCTAAAAATAAAGATGCCAAAAATAAGTTAATTATGAATTTTTAACTTCCATGAAAAAAACATACAAATGTAAAAGTTGTGGCTGTGAAGTTGTATCTCTGATGAAACCTTCTGAATGTCAAGTTTGTGGGGGAAGAGAATGGATGATGCTAACTACTACTAAAACCGTTAATTTAGGAGATGAACCAATGGCTATTGATAAAGACTTATTATCTTCATTCAAATTTCGATCAACAATACAGAATTTCTGCCAAACTGTTGGCTGGAATCTTTATAGTATTGATGATACAATAGCTATCCTGAGATTTAATATGGATTCAGGCAGCACACAAACTGTATTTATTATTAAATACGATTCAACTCTTGAATTTTCTTGTCCAAGTAGCTTAAAATTGGATGATATAGATGATATACCGCATAGGTTATCTACGTTACTTCTTAAAAAAAATGCAGGTTATAAATTTGGTTTTTGGTCTATAAAAGAAATAGCAAATAAGCAGATTTTTTCAATTATTCATAACGCAGAAATGAGCTTAATTGATATTAATTATTTCTGTAAAATAGTTGATAGACTAATACAAGAATGCGATGAATTTGAACAAGCAATAGCAAACATAATGAATAGCTAATAATAATTATAGGAGGCGAGGCGATCGCTACCAATTAATGATCTTCAAACTGTTGATCTTTGCAAATTCTTGATCAGCAGTCACTAAGCTTGCTGAATTTTGGATTGTTATTGCAGCAATTACTGCATCAGGTAATTTTAACCGATATTGCTGACGAATTTCGATAATCTTGTCAACTAATACCGGATCACCTGCTGCCAAACCAACAATTTCCACTCGCTGAATAAATTGTTGAAAAAGTTGGAGATCGCTTTGGGTTAGCCCAGAAAAAACCAAAAATTCAATCTGGCTAATAATCGAAATCCCAATCCAATTAGCATTTTGAAGTAATTGAATAAGTTGGGTATTACCTTGTAACAGGGCAATGATCGCATTCGTATCTAGCACATAGCGATTACCATTCATCTCTTAATGTCCTTTGCATCACTACTGCATCTCCTTGCCAATTTAACCGTCCTACCAAATCAGAAAAATCATACTTGAGATTTTGATCTTTAGATGGGACAACTGGATTAATTACCAGCACAATACTTACTTCTCCCGGATCAAGTTGTGTGGGAATGTCAAGATGCAAATGACCTGATGAATCCACTATCGTTGTAAGTTGAAGAACTTCCATTTTGATGTTAATAATTGGATATCAATTTTATTTTAGTCCAAACTCAAGTAACAATCATCATAAATGATAAATAAAATTCTGTAAATCCTAAAATCCTGGATATCCTGATAGCGAAGCGTGGCGTTAGCCATTTCAGACAATTAATGCTACAATAAACAAATAATTACTTGGTATCATATCATGATGATTACTCAAGCACTGGAATTACAACCTAACATCTTAGAAGATATATCAGAAGATATCATTTTCCCCCCCAGTGACCTATATAGTGATGAACCTCCCGTGGAAACAGAACTGCATCTCGAACAAATAATGCTCTTAATAAAATCTCTCAAATGGTTATGGAAAGAGAGAACTGATTTTTATGCTGTTGGAAATCTGAGTATTTACTATAGTCCTCATCAAAAGAAATCAGAAGATGTGAGAGGTCCAGATTTTTTCGTAGTTTTAGGAACAGAACGGAAAACTAGAAAAAGTTGGGTAGTGTGGGAAGAAAATGGTAAATATCCTAACCTGATTGTGGAAATTCTCTCACCAACCACAGCTAAAACTGATAGAGAAACTAAAAAAGAACTTTATCAAGATACTTTCCGCACACCTGAGTATTTTTGGTTTGATCCCTATACTTTAGAATTTGCAGGTTTTTATTTAATACATGGTAAATATCAACCTGTAGAACCCAATGAAAAGGGACATTTATGGAGTCAAGAATTAGGTTTATATTTAGGAATTGTTCAGGGTTTATTAAGGTATTTTACATCTACTGGATCTTTAGTTCCTACACCGGAAGAAAGTGCAGAATTTGAAACCCAAAGAGCAGCAATTGAAACCCAAAGAGCAACAATTGAAGCCCAAAGAGCAACAATTGAAGCCCAAAGAGCAGCAATGTTTGATGAAAAAGCTCAACGGTTAGCAGCAAAGTTGCGAGAATTAAATATTGATCCAGATACAATTTAATTTAGATCCCATTTAGATCCCCGACTTCTCAAAGAAGTCGGGGATCTAGTTTGTGGTAAAATTTCCTAATCAGAGATGAAATCTCTAAACTCACTTCTGCATTTATCTGTTGAGTAGAAAGAAGGAAACGCCTTTTTAGGGATTGAATACTACTAACTATTGGCTCATAAACCTGATAACTATTTTCCAGTTCACTTAGTAAAACTGACCCTTTTTGACTAGCTATAAAATGCAGTAATTCTATTTCTGATGCTGGTAAGATATCTAAACTTTGCTCTAAAAAAGCCGTTAATTCAATATCTAAAAAAGGTTGATCTAGCTGCAAAAATTTATTGGTGTCACCTGCAAATAATTCTTGAATAAGATAACCAATTATTTGTAAATATTGGGGAGTTCCTTGATAAATATTCAGCAATTTTCGATAATTTTCCTCATTTTTCAAGCCAAATTTTTTAAGAATGTTTACACCATCATCATCTAATCCCAATAATTCCAGGGTGAAAACATGACTATGATCATTTTGTGATTTAGATAATTGACGAATTTCTTCACTACTATTAATAATTAGACAACTTCGATGTTTGGTTGTTGATAATAATTTAAATAGATTCCCGTATTCTTCATATCCTGGTTGATATTTACCTGATACTTGATGCTTTGAAAAAATATAGTTAACATCGTCAATGATAATCAGATAAGAGTGTTTTTCTATGGCTTTTTTAAATTGTGAAAGTTGATGAGGTGAATTATCTGGAATAAGCTGATCATTAAGGTAAATTATCTCTGTGATTAGTTGTGTTAAACTGGGTAGAGATTTTAAACTTTTATAAATAACGAACTCAAAACTTTCTTTGATATGATCAACTAATTTTAAAGCTAAAGCAGTTTTTCCAATACCTTTAATACCCAGTAAGGTTATTAAATTACATTTTCCTTGGAGGATTTTTTGTTGTAGTAATGATAATTCTACTTTCCGTCCATAAAAATCACCGATTTCAGGTGCATCTTTTAAGTCTAAATGAGAGGTTATCTGTTCTTGTTTATGGATCATTTCATCATTTTCTGATGATGGTGCAGATTCTTTAAATATATTACCACTATTGATTTGTATTCCTTTGAAAATATTAGTTGAAGAGAAACTACATTTACCTAAAGTTGACTTGACATTAAATTTATTAACTTTTTTTCCAACTGCTTGAGATAAGGATTTCCACAGTTTACTGGCGCTATCCTTGATGTATTTTTCGCTGTGTTGGTGTTCCTTGGCGATATCTGCGTAAGTTCTACCCTGTAGTGTCCCTTCTAGGATAGCTCTTTGTAAATCATTGAGATGCTGTCCTTGATGCTCAAAGACTTGGTTATCTGCAATTTCAATTATCTCTTCAATATTTAACACTACTCCCCCCCTTCAAGTCAAGACTTTTTGATATTCTATCATGCTTTTAATACGTCTTCTAGCGAAACTACATAGGTAAAAATCATCTGCGCTGGTTGTAAACTTGTTAGCCTGGCGACTGGAAGTCACGGCTACACAGACAAAACCCCCTTTGCGGGTTTGGTGTAAGAGATAAATTTTTGACTAATAGCGTTTATGAAGATTTTTATGGGTGACACAATATTACGTTTAAAGACTTTTATATTACTTCCACATACCTTTGAGGGCTTTACATCTTCTTTTGGGCATATTAAAGTAAGTATGTTTGATCACTATCGTAATTTATTGTGGGTCGGGTAGTGAATTTCATATTTATCTACATTTAGTCCCAATAAGAATTTGTACGTTATTTAAACGGGGGAATTGACATGAATAAGATCATATCATCTGCGATCGCTGTTTCTGCCATTACTGTATCTACTGTCTTTGGTTTAACTTTAGTTAACGTGCTACCAGCTCAAGCTGAAGCAGATGGTTGTACGGGTGTGCCCGACTTCAAATTTACAGATGCATGTAACTCACATGATACGTGCTACTCATATTCAGAAGCCCCCAAAGCATCTTGCGATAAAGTGTTTCTCAAGGATATGCAAAACACTTGTAATACATTGTTTACTCCAAATACACTAAAACACAAAGGATGCTTAAAATTGGCAAATACATATTACAGATTCGTAGTAGTATCTAATGAAAGTCAAAGACGCTTTGATAAAGCAAGAAACGAAAGTGGCAGACCCAGCGGAAAATGATCCGTTTCAACTGAGCAACTAATTATCCTCAAATTAGCAACCTGTTTTGGTCTGATTAGAGTTATTTCAGATACCCGACTTCTCTAAGAAGTCGGGTATCTAAGCGATGATAAATCACATCCTGAAAATCCTCATATAGCTTGCGCCACGCTATCAGATAAATGCTACAATTAATTAGTAACGACAAACAGTAAACAAAATGGAAAGTAGAATAACTATTCATCCAGATATTTGCAATGGACGACCTATTATTACTAATACTCGAATTTCTGTACAAACAATTATGGAGTTTTTAGGCGCTGGTGATTCAATTGAGGAAATTCTGGAAGAGTACCCCTCTCTACAACGAGAAGATATTTATGCTTGTATTCAATTTGCAGCAAATCCAGAGTTTGGCCAGAAATTGAAATTTTAGTGGCTGATCATCAGTTAATTAATATTTATTTGGATCAGATTGAAGCTTTTAAATAATTAATGTTTGATACTAGAAAGCGATCGCTTAAAATGATAAATCACATCCTGTAAGTTATCAGACAATTGACCACAGCGATCGCTCACCAATTAATCACCGTCAAATTAGCAACCTCATCCTGTAAATCCTGAAATCCTGGAAATCCTGATTCAGACAATTAACCACCGAATACCTCATCCTGTAAATCCTGAAATCCTGGAAATCCTGATATGGCTTGCGCCACGCTACGCTATCAGACAATGTACCACAGCGATCGCTCACCAATTAATCACCGTCAAATTAGCAACCTCATCCTGTAAATCCTGAAATCCTGGAAATCCTGATTCAGACAATTAACCACCGAATACCTCATCCCGTAAATCCTAAAATCCTGGAAATCCTGATTCAGACAACCAGAGCGATCGCTCGAATTAACCACCGAATCCTTCATCCTGGAAATCCTGATTCAGACAATTAATTACCGTCAAATTAACAACCTTATTTTAATGCGATTAGAGTTATTTCATATCCCCGACTTCTCTAAGAAGTCGGGGGTCTATTTCATATTTATTTTGGACTATAGGGCAGAGAAGAATGGTGTAGAATAATACGCAATTTACCATCACCACCTCTAACAAACTGCCAGGTTTTATCTACCGTTGTGACTTTACCTGTTTTATCAGTTATGGAAACATTACCCATAGTGGTAGCAGTATTACCAAGAATAAAAATACCAGCGTTGCGAATTTCCACCTTTCGCCATCCTTTGAGAGCAAAACCAGTATCTTTAGGGAAGGAGGAATCACCACCCACAAAATAAGACAAAGCTCCTTTGTGTGTCGTGCGGAAGGTCTGGTCTCCAGTTGTCAAGGTTGGCTTGAACAACACCAATCCCGATTGATAAGCATATGCTTTATCTATTATATTGTCAGCCAATGCTCTAGCAGCGGCTATCCCCTTTTCATCATAGGTGGTACTGATGGAAACCAGTGCTTCACCCCAGGCTTTTTGAGCAGCCAGCACTTCAGCCTCAGTAATGGATATATTAACTACTGATGTCTTAGAATTTGATGAGGTCGGCTTAGTGGTGGTACTATTAACTTGACCATGAGCCATTGATGGCGCAGTAACCAACAAGGCTATAGTAGCAGCGGTTACAGAAAGATTGGCTTGTAATTGTTTAAAGGGGTTGGTATGCATACTAACAGGAAATATCAAAGGGGAAGTTAAAAAACGTCTCAACAATATTTAACAACCTTGTGCCAACTCAGTCCAATAGTTACTATAAATAGTTACCATAAGTAATCATCTATGCTACCATTTAATGATCTAGGATTAGCCATTTCAATGTGTGTTAATTTTCTGCTTAACGAGTGACAAGGCGGTTGATGAGATATGGGGCTTGTTCTTAAGGTAAGTTCCTTTTGGTCGAGCAATTTTTAGATCGCGTGGATGACGGCAAAAAGCTATGGCAAATGTTTAAGAGATTTGCGATAATTCAGTGAAAGTAATTGACAATTAATGCTACAATAAATCAATAATTACTTGGTATCATACATGATGATTACTCAAGCACTGGAATTACAACCAAACGCCTTAGAAGATATATCAGAAGATATCATTTTTCCACCCAGTGACCTATATAGTGATGAACCTCCCGTGGAAACAGAACTGCATTTACGTCAAATTATTCTTCTTTTCAAATGTTTAGAGTGGTTATGGAAAGACAGAACAGATTTTTACGCTGTCGGAAATCTGAGTATTTACTATAGTCCTCATCAAAAAAAATCAGAAGATGTGAGGGGTCCAGATTTTTTCGTAGTTTTAGGAACAGAACGAAAAACTAGAAAAAGTTGGGTAGTGTGGGAAGAAAATGGCAAATATCCTCATGTCATTGTCGAAATTCTTTCACCAACCACAGCTAAAACTGATAGAGAAACTAAAAAAATACTTTATCAAGATACTTTCCGTACACCTGATTATTTTTGGTTTGATCCTTATACATTGGAATTTGCAGGATTTAATTTAATCAGTGGCAAATATCAACCCTTAGAACCTAACAAAAAAGGACATTTATGGAGTGAAGAATTGGGGTTATATTTGGGGATTCATGAGGGTTTATTAAGATATTTTACATCATCAGGAGTTTTAGTTCCTACACCGGAAGAAAGCGCAGAGATGGAAGCTACAAGAGCAGCAATGGCAGCAGAAAAGGCGAAAATATCAAATGAAAAATCCCAAAGGTTAGCCGCAAAATTGAGAGAATTAAATATTGATCCAGATACAATTTAATGAAATCTAAAATCCAATTGTGTTTGTTTTCATTACCCCAACTTTGTATATTAGGAGGATGATTTTATGTTAATTATGACAATTAAAGATGTAGAACAAGTCCAAACCGCTTTTAGTGAAGCTGGTTTAGATTACGATGTTGAATTAACAAACGGGAGAATTTCTATCGTGGGTCCATCGGATATTGTATCTAGTGAAGTTGGTATTCTTTTTAGTCGGCTATTAGCTAATTGGGTTTATCCTCGTCGTTTAGGAAGAGTATTTGATTCTGCTGGTGGTTTCATTTTACCTGATAGCAACCTCACCGCACCAGATGTTTCTTTTGTGCGGGCTGCACGTCTGCGTCAAAGTCCCCGTTATTTTGGCGAACTTGTGCCAGATTTAGTAGTAGAAATTAAATCTCAAAGTGATAGAATTAAACCTTTAGTTACTAAAATTCTCAACTTGATCAAATTAGGTGCTGTGATGGGAATTTTAATTGATCCTGATGAGGAAACTGTTACAGTTTATCGTCATCAAGGTGAACCAACTATTTTAAATAATGGCGATATTTTAACTTTACCAGAACTTTTTCCCGGTTGGGAATTAGCCGTTTCTGAATTATGGCCTCCTATTTTTACTGAAGAAGAAACTCAAAGTTAGTTTGTTTGATCGGATTAGTTTTTCTGTGGAGTTCTTGCATGGGAAACAGGGGATTTTGCCTGAAGATAGCGGTGTGCGGAGAAACCTCCGCACTAATCCTTGAGTTTATTCGTTGATAGTCACTTTGATCATTTTAACAGGTGTTTTGGGGCGATCGCCTGATCCTGTGGGAGTAGTTTCAATGGCTTTTAATACATCCATCCCTTCAGTAACTCGACCGAAAACAGGATGCTTAGATTGACCAGGTGTAAACCAATCCAGATAGTGATTGTGGACAGTGTTGATGAAAAACTGGCAACTGCCACTATTAGGTCTTCCCGTATTAGCCATAGATAGAGTTCCTGGTTCGTTAGAAAGTTTCCCGTCTTCAGGATGCTCATCTTGAATACACCCATCAGGACCATTACCAGTTCCTGCACGAGGAGAGCTAGGATCTTTGCTGTAGGGACAACCAAACTGCACCATGAAATTTTTAATTACACGGTGGAAATGCAGACCATCATAAAACCCACTTTTGGCCAATTTGATGAAATTTCCCGCCGTTATGGGCATAACATCGGTGAATAGCTCAAGAGTAATCGTACCAAGGGAAGTTTCTAGAGTTGCGGTGGGATTTGCCATGAATATTGAATTACTAATCTTTGTAGTGGGTTGGTTTGTCGCTTCTAGTTTACCTAAAATATTGAAAATAATGTTCACCAAAATCCGCAATTAACCCAAATCCGCATTACCTACTGTCAAATCAACAACCTCCACTCGTATCAAGCTGAGGTTGTTTTTTCGGCATTCTAATCAGGAAAAGCTAAACCAGTTCTCGGATCTCTGATATATAATCCTAGTGTCAAACTCCGCATGACTTCATCCCAAATCGGTATTAATTGCTCTGCTTGATCTGCCCAATAATCAAAGGTAATTAAACATTGAATATTTGAACCCAAACCCACACAAGTCCGAGAAAAAGCTTCTCTGGGTTCAGTTTGAGTGTCAATAAATTTAATTTGACACCACATAATCCGGGCTGTTTGTCGCTTAACAGTAATTACTTCTCCTCTTTCAATCACATCACGGCTATCATCTTCCATGATTTTCTTCAAAGTGTGTTTAAGGGGAAACAGTGTCCAGTCATTCGGGGGTAAATGATTGTAAGATACCTCTAAACAACAATCATCATCAGGTGGTTTTTTGTCCATGAACTTGAAAGATTTTTCTTGTGGTTCAAATACCCAATTTTGGGGAACATTGAAGCGAACCGCACCCCTCCCAGCTACAAAAATTTTATAATCATCAGGTCCTTCCCAGCGATGATCTGGGCTTAATTCTAGGGTTTCTTTAATCCATTGAAGATTGCTTTTTTTCCGCTTTGTCATAATTTTAATAAGGGATTAAATTTTAGGTGACATTAATCTGATTTATTTGGGAAATGTGATTTTATGTTTCTGTTTCCAATCCTACACCATCATAAAGCATTTCTATGGGAAATTCAAATGCAATACTTGAGAAGGTGATTATGTCTCCTATTGTATATTGATAATAAAGCCATAATCTTCCTTCTCCTCGACAATAACGTTCAACGGAGATTTTTTCAGAATCAATCAAGATATATTCTTGTAAACTGGGTATTGTTAAATAATATCTAAATTTTTCCCCTCTATCTCTACCGCTTGTACCAGGAGAAAGAACTTCAATAATTAATTTAGGATTTTGGATAAATTTACGGGCATTGATGTCTTCAGGGTGACAACTGACAATAAGATCAGGATAGAAGTATGGGCTTTTAGGGGTAACTTGCACTTTCACATCTGACACATTGACTCGACAACCACTAGGACGAAGATGAGAATATAGAGGTCTGTAAAGATTTAGAGCAATATCATTATGGGGGATTGTACCACCAGTCATGGCAAAAACTTCACCGTTGATGTATTCATAGCGAATATCCTGGTCAAGTTCCCATGGGAGATATTCCTCAATGGTCATTTTTGCTGGTTGTTGGGGAATGGCTATCATATCATGATTTTTTCAAGTTTGTTTTGATTATAGCAACTGACAAAAAATAGTTCTTAATCAGACACAATAATTGCAGCTAATCGTTCCTCGACTTCACAGATATAATCTGTCAAACCTGTATGAACTCCTCTTTCTCGTAGATGTTTTAATTTTGTCTTTTCCCAACATAGCTTTTCCCGTTCCATATCGTTTCCTGTAAGTTGTTCAACTACTACTTTTACATTTCTGATTCGTTCAGGTTCTTTCTCTGAAGTAGCACGTAATCTGTGAGACTCTATGGAAGGATCAAAACTCAATTTATTTTTAATTTCTTCTATAATTTGTTTCTCTTGTTGATTAGATGGAATAAAGCCATTTAAAACCCATGCTTCACGTTTTGGATCAGCAGCACCAATGACAATTTCTAATTTCGGCGTTTTATTAATATGTTCTGAACGTGCTTGTTCAATTCCTTCTTTACGTTCCGGTTGATTATCTAAATCACGGATAAATAAAACAGCTTTAATCTGTCGTATTCTTTGCAGAAAACGTACCAAATTAAGAACTTTAATAGATGCTGCTCCATCAGCTTTTAAAGGCACACTCTTACTATGATGACCTATAAATCTAGAATGTTTATATTTTATTTGTGATTTTGCATCATCAATTATTTTTCTAATGTCTCTCCAACAAGAATGTTGTGTTCCTTCCTCTAACCCAGTCCACTGAAAATGATATTGAAGACTATCATCATCTAACCAATCGAATTTTTCTTGTAAAACTCGCTCGGCTAATTTAGTAGCTGTTCTGGCATCTGCACCACTTTCAACTATGACAATAAACTCAATCACAGACTTCTCCTTCTGTTACCCAATCTTCACCTTCAGCATCCCAAAATTCACCAGTTGTCAAGGTTTCCTTTGCCCATTCTACATCAGGATGTTCATCCAAACGTTTAGCAATTGTAAAACCTGATTTACTGTTATTTAATATGTGAACTTGAGAAGGAGCAAGTGCATCAATAATATAAGGGGAATGAGTAGAGAAAATAATTTGCAGGTTGGGATTTTCGGCAATGATTTCTTTAAAAACAGTCATTAACTCTCGTTGTGCTTGAGGATGAAGTCCCTGTTCCACATCATCTAATAAAACTAAATTAGGTTGATTAGGATTCATTAGTACAGTTAATAATCCTAAAGTTAACATTGTTCCTTCGCTAATTGCATGGGCTGGAATACGTTCACCTGTATTCATGTCTAGTACCACCTCTTGTCCTGTCATTTCCTGAGTTTCTTCATAGGAAATAGATTTACCATCTACTTCGATTAAACGTTTGCGAATGACTGGAACTTTTGCTCGTTTTATGCCAACTTTGCGGACATTTGGGACAATTCGACTCAGCTTTTCTTCTATTAATTGAAATTTATCTGGAGCTTCATCACGCAGAAAATCTAAGGTAGGTGCTAATCCTGATCCGTCAAATTCAACTCTTGGCGTAATTTCTTCACTGTAAGCTGCTTTGGCAAGGTTGCTGGCAATTAATTTTAGGTAAACAGTATGTCTTAAAGATTTGCGAATTGCATCTGGAGAATCACTTAAAGAACTTAACCATCCTTCTAAAGCATTTTCTTTCCCATTTATTTTCCATGATGCTGTGGGATGCCAATAATCATTATTTTCTTGTTTCCAATTATAGGCAGATTGCCAATTTTGGCGATTTTTGTAACCCCAAAAACCACTAGCAGTAACAGACATATTTCTTTCCCCCATTGTTGTGAGAAATTCAGGTGATTTATCATACTGAAAAATATTTTTAAATGGTGAAGCAGCAAGCCTACTTAGATTATGCAATGCTTGGAGGACTGTTGTTTTACCAGCACTGTTTTTTCCTACAATTCCATGTAATCGGGAATTATCAAAATTGAGTTCTGTTGATTTATGGCTTTTGAAATTATGAAGGATTAGTTTTTCTAGCATATTGTTGGTTTTATTTGTTCATCATCATTTGCTATTTGGAAAATTGCAATTACTATTTTGGCAAAAACATTATACTAAATAAAGCATTGAGGATATAAAGAATAATATATCTTACCAGGTAGTATATCATGATTTTCAACAAACCCTCTTTATTTGACTCTTTCCTCAAATTCACCTGGTATACGAAAGGTTTCCCAATCCTTCAAAGAATAAATATCAAATCGGAAAAAACGATCACCATAATCAGCATAGTATGCAATATAACCAAATTTTTTCCCTTGATATGTAGTGCGATGTCTACCATTTTCATAATAACGGTCTATAAATCGAGAATTAATAAAGTCTTGGCTAATTGCTTCACCCCAAATACGGCTAATAAGTTCATTAACTGCTTGATCTCGTCTTAAATTATATCCTTTTTTGCTCAGAGATTTTCCAATTGATGAGTTTTCGATAAAAACTGCTTCACTGTAATTCTTTTGTATAGTTTCAGAGACTTTTTCACCAACAATTATCTTGACATTATTACCTTGAAACTGAGTTATAGCTTCATAATGAACTAGGATAGAATTAATATAAAATGGCTTGAAAATCAACCCTTCTCCAAGGTGATTTCTGTTAATATGTTTGATTGATTTTTGAATGCTGTCCCCTGGCAAGGAAAAACAAGGCTTGGAAATAATTAAATTTAAATAAATGAGAATCAAAGCCACAAAAAGTCTTGATATTGTTATCAGTTTTAGATGTAATATATTAAGATTAACTGCAATCATAATTTGCATGATTAATTGTTTCTATCTAATGTTAGATTAACATAGTATAACACAGGACTAAGTTATCCTATTATACCTTAACAAAAATATACACTTAACCACCAATCAATATGAGGATTAGTCTGTAACTTGGGTTAAGCAACAATACAACCTAACATTATTTAAAAAAATAATCAATCACATCCTGTAAATCCTAAAATCCTGGATATCCTGATTCTGACAAATGATGTAATATATAAGTTACCTGAATTGTGTATATTAGGAGTATTTTGAATACAGGCATTTGTATCTAAGAGATAGGCGATTGAATTTTCTCCCGTTCTTCAAAATGAAGCTGTTCTGGACGTTCAATCATTTCACCTTCCCAACTACCTATAACTTCTGCCAAAAACCTACGAGAATATCCTAATTCTTCCGGCGTTTTGGTTGCAGATTGTAATGATTTTTCTGCAATACGTTGAAATACAATTACTATTTCTAATTCTTCATTGGCAAATTCATCAGGAAGTTCAATTTTGAGAATTTTATCATTACCAATGTGTGTTTTAATTTTCATACTTTCCATAGACTGATCTCCTGGTTGATTATGTTGTCAGCAGTTTGGATAAAATTTTTGATGGTTGTTCACGAATTAATTATAGAAATTAGTTTAGAAGGTAAAGGAATTTGTTTTTTACCACTACAATAAACAGTTTCTATCCATAACTCTCTAGCTTCATTAATATTTTCTATCGCTTCCTCTAAAGTTTCTCCCTGACTTATACAACCTGGTAAATCAGGAATAATTACTGTATATCCTCCATCATCTTCTGGATAAATAGACATCGGATATTTTAAAGAAAGATAATCGTCTAAAGATTGAAGCTCAAGTCGAGAATTAGTTTTCATCTTTCCAGTTTTCCAAATCTAGTAATCTAATCGTTTCTTCAATATACGTTCGTTTAACTTTTTTACCCCCTTTTTTGGGAATAATAATTACTTCTCCTTGATCATTTTCAAAAGCGTGATGACTTCCTCTTACTCTAGTTTCCTGATATCCAAAAGCTTCAAGAACATAACTAATCTCTTCAAATCTGGCTTCAGGAGGGCGAGAAAGAAGATATTTAATTAATTTACTTAATTTACCCATTGACTAATCATAGCATTTTTTTGGCTAGGTGGTTGAGATAATTATTCATTGACCAGTTATACCACACATCACAAAAATAATATTCTTGGTTAACCAAACTTAACTCCGTTTATAAACCATTTCCATTCTCAACTTCTCCACCTCAATCTTCAACCGTTCATTCTCCATTTTCAAACCGGTATTTTCATCCTTAATCAACTCTACCTCATTCCGTTTACTCAAAGCCTGATTAATTGCCAACTTCCGCATATCCAAAGAAAACCAACGTTGATAAGTTTTTGTATGAATCTGCACACTATGACCCAAATTATCTGCCGCAGCCTTAATAGGAACTCCCAAAATATGCGCTCGAATTGCCCAACCATGACGTAAATCATAGGGTTTAAAATCTAAACCAATTTTTCTAAACCACCAACTTACCCTTTGAATTAAAGCCGTGATTTCTGCATGATTATTTTGGTCTTTTTTACTAATTGCTAATGCCAACATTTGCAAATATTTAGGATTTCTTAAATCAAATTCATCAATCCATTCCTTATATAAAGGTAAAGCTTCCCTTTCACCAGTTTTACAATCTTTATCAACCCTCCAAGTTAAATCTGTATTCTCATCACTTAACCACCAATGAATATGAGGATTAACAAAAAGCTCACGGGGACGTAAACCAAAAACTGCCAACATTCCATAAGTCCACCGCCAAAGTTGCCAGCTATCTTTCACATCTTGATTAACTTGTTTACCTCGATTATTTAGATATTCATCAAACTTGTAAAATCCCGTAACTATGTCCTTATCTGTAGGTACATTCCGAGAATTACTTTCAGGAACTTTAGAATAATTAGTTAAATTAATCTCAACTTTAAAAAGTTGGCAAAATACAGAAATAGCCCTCACCGCATTATATTTAGCCCATTCCTTATCTATCTTATTAATCGCATTAATCAAAACTTCCCCAATTGCCAAATCATCAGCATTTGTATAACGCTTAATGCGAGAAAAATAATAGAAAAAAGTATGTTCACTTTTAGTAGTGCGTTTATGGGTTTTAAAATATTCATCCTCAAACTTTTCTAATAACTCACCAATAGTTATTAACTCTTGTTTAATTGCTTCATTTCCTAAATATTTATCATTCCAAACAAAACTTTTTCTAGCAATTAACTTACCTAACTCATAAGCTTCTTCTTCCGCAGTTTTCAAACCTAGTAAATTTGCCGGAATATTCAAACTGAGATTATATTGTTTTTTACTTCTTCCAGTTTTATCCTCATCTCCCGGCTTAATAGGTAAAGTTGCCCGTAATTGCAGACATCCATTGGATTCCCGAATTGTTACCCTAGCCTTTGCAGACTTCAACCGCAGATTTACCTGCCCCAATTCCCATAATAGCTCTTCTTTCATTCTTTGCGCCTTTGCTCCTCCGCGCCTTTGCGCGAAACTTAACTCTGAATCTTTCAGACTATATTTAGACTGAAAATAAATGAGTTAACTGCAAACATAGTTTATCCCTGACATTGCTCACTGCACACATAGCGAAGTTAAAAGCTATTAAACCAGCAATATAAATACTCCGGACCTTATCACGGTTACGACGGATTCGCAATCTTCGCTCGTGACATGGATTTAGCTCTGAACAGCCCAACCTGGGGATTAATCGGCGCTCCCTGGAACAAGAAAGCTCAAGCTAAGGCTAAAGCTAAGGCTGCCGTCTAGGGGACAAAAGATAGTCTGGGGTTTTACCCCAGGAGAGTTGGGAAGTCAAGATTCAAAATTAAAAATTTCATTGTTCTGGATTTTGCATTCTGAATTTTGAGGCCCATTCCCGACTCTCCACCGAACGCAAACATAATACACAGCAAGCTTGGAGATATAGAAATGCCTCAAGATCCCAATAAGATTCAGGACCACGTTGAGTTATTCCACCAACCAGAATACCAAGAACTGTTTGAAAACAAAAAACAGTTTGAAAACGGTCACACCCCTGAAGAAGTACAACGAGTTTCCGAATGGACAAAAAGCTGGGAATACCGGGAAAAGAACTTTGAACGGACAGCTTTAACCGTTAACCCAGCTAAGGGTTGTCAACCTTTAGGTGCTATGTTTGCGGCTGTGGGTTTTGAAGGTACTCTTCCCTTTGTTCAAGGTTCTCAAGGTTGTGTAGCTTACTTCCGTACCCACTTAACCCGTCACTACAAAGAACCATTTGCTGGTGTTTCTTCTTCCATGACAGAAGACGCTGCTGTGTTCGGTGGTTTGCAAAACATGATTGATGGTTTGGCTAACTCCTACAGCTTGTACAAGCCAAAAATGATCGCTGTTTGCACCACCTGTATGGCAGAAGTTATCGGTGATGACTTACAGTCATTTATCGGTAATGCTAAAGAAGCTGGTTCAGTTCCTCAAGATTTCCCCGTACCTTTTGCTCACACACCTAGCTTCGTTGGTTCTCACATCACTGGTTACGACAACATGATGAAGGGAATTCTTTCTACCTTAACCGTAGGTAAAAAGACAGCCAAGAGCAACGGTAAAATCAACTTCATTCCTGGTTTTGATACCTACGTGGAAAACAACCGCGAAATTAAGCGGATTGCTTCTTTAATGGGTATTGACTACACCTTGTTATCTGACAACAGTGATTATGTTGATTCACCTTGTGATGGTGAATACAATATGTATCCAGGTGGTACTAAGTTGGAAGATGCAGCAGATTCCATCAACGCTAAGGCTACTATTGCTCTTCAAGCTTACTCTACCACCAAGACCCGCGAATACATTGCTAAGGAATGGAATCAAGACGTTAGTGTTGCTCGTCCTTGGGGTATCAAGGGAACTGACGAGTTCTTGATGAAACTCAGCGAAATGACTGGTAAGGCTATTCCTGAAGAGTTAGAAATCGAACGTGGTCGTGCAGTTGACGCAATGACCGACTCCCATGCTTGGTTACATGGTAAGCGTTTCGCTATCTACGGTGATCCTGACTTAGTTTACAGCGTAGTTGGTTTCATGTTGGAAATGGGTGCTGAACCAGTACACATCTTGGTTCACAACACCAATGAAGTATTCGAGAAAGAATTGCAAGCATTGTTAGATTCTAGCGCCTTCGGTAAGTCCGCTAAAATCTGGGGTGGTAAAGACTTGTGGCACTTACGCTCCTTGTTATTCACCGAACCCGTAGACCTATTGATTGGTAACTCCTACGGTAAGTACCTGTGGCGCGATTGTGGTGTACCTTTGGTAAGAATCGGTTATCCTATCATGGACCGTCACCACTACCACCGTTATGCAACTGTTGGTTACAAAGGTATAATCAACTTGTTGAACTGGATCGTTAACACAGTCTTTGAAGAAATTGACCGCAGCACCAATGTTGCTGGTAAGACCGACATTTCCTACGACTTAATTCGTTAAGAATGTCTGTAGGGTGGGGTTTCCCCATCCTTAAAAATAGACAAAGGGGATTGGGATATAGGCAATTTACCTAACATCCTATCCCCTATCTCCAGTTCTTAATAATTAAACGCAGATAAACGCAGATAAACGCAGATGAATTAATTTTTTCTCTTTTCTCTTGCAAAACCAAATGTTATGAAAATCCCACCCCTAGAAAATACAGATAAATACATATCTTTTTTGAAAGTTTATCTGTGTAAATATTAAGTTAATCAGATTTTGCAGAAAATCTATAAATCAATCCAAACTAAGTATAAAAACTTGGTTATTTTCGGGGAATTAGAATTATTATATTTAATATATCCTGTGGTAATCCTAAATTATTTGTGAGATATTTCTCACTTATTCTCTATTACAGCAAGTTTCTATGATCTTTTCTGTAGAGACACAAACCCAGAAATAGATAATGCTGTAAATAGTTCCACAAATAATTTTTATTAATTTGCAATATTTTTCTCGAAGTCATCATCTTGATGATTAACTTTAAGCAAGATTTGTCATGGTTGTAAACTCCATCTAGCACAAGAATAAAAATGAAAGTCACCCAAAGCAAAATTAACGAACTTCTGAGTGAATCAGGATGCGAACATAATCAACAGAAACAGGGAGAAAAGAAAAATAAATCTTGTACCCAACAGGCTCAACCAGGTGCGGCTCAAGGTGGTTGTGCCTTTGATGGGGCGATGATTGCTTTAGTTCCTATTACCGATGCTGCTCACTTGGTACATGGTCCGATCGCTTGCGCTGGCAATTCCTGGGGAAGTCGTGGTAGTCTGTCTTCTGGACCAATGCTTTATAAAACAGGTTTTACTACCGATGTGGGTGAAAATGATGTAATTTTCGGTGGTGAGAAAAAGCTTTATCAGGCGATTTTAGAAGTTAATGAAAATTACAAACCTGCGGCAGTTTTTGTTTACGCCACCTGCGTTACAGCCTTAATTGGTGATGATATTGATGCAGTTTGTAAGGTAGCAGCCGAAAAAATTGGTACTCCGGTAATTCCTGTGATTGCTCCCGGATTTATTGGGAGTAAAAATTTAGGTAATCGCTTTGGTGGTGAATCTCTACTAGAATATGTAGTGGGAACTGCTGAACCTGAATATACTACCCCTTATGATATTAATTTAATAGGTGAATATAATATTGCTGGGGAAATGTGGGGGGTTTTACCTTTATTTGAAAAGTTAGGAATTCGGGTTTTATCGAAAATTACTGGTGATGCTCGTTATGAAGAAGTGCGTTATGCTCACCGGGCTAAATTAAATGTGATGATCTGCTCACGGGCGTTATTAAATATGGCGCGAAAAATGCAGGAACGTTACGGAATTCCCTACATTGAAGAGTCATTTTATGGAATTAAAGATATTAACCGTTGTCTGCGAACTGTAGCTGCTAAATTAGGTGATGCTAATTTGCAGGAACGCACAGAAAAACTCATTGCTGAAGAAACTGCGGCTTTGGATATTGCTCTTGCTCCCTATCGAGCCAAGTTGAAAGGAAAGCGCGTTGTTCTCTATACTGGTGGTGTGAAAAGTTGGTCAATTATTTCTGCTGCGAAGGATTTGGGAATTGAAGTTGTGGCGACTAGCACGCGCAAAAGTACAGAAGAAGATAAAGCGAAAATCAAAAATTTGTTGGGTAATGATGGCATTATGTTGGAGAAGGGGAACGCCTCCGAACTCCTGAAATTAATTGAAGAAACTAACGCAGATATGCTTATTGCTGGCGGTAGAAATCAATATACTGCTTTGAAAGCGAGAATTCCCTTTTTAGATATTAACCAAGAACGTCATCATCCTTATGCCGGTTATGTGGGCATGGTGGAAATGGCACGGGAGTTGACTGAGGCTTTATATAGCCCCGTTTGGGAGCAAATTCGGAAGCCAGCACCTTGGGAGTAATTTAGGTGACAGGTGATGGTAAGGGCGAAGCATTCGGAACATAATTTTCGAGAAAAACCGCTAATTTATCGCTCGAATGCTTGGGATGGTAAGGGCGAAGCATTCGGAACATAATTTTCGAGAAAAACCGCTAATTTATCGCTCGAATGCTTCGCCCCTACGACTTCTGACAAATTATTTTGAGATTATAGTTATTATGGCGATCGCAATTGTTCCAGAAAAGTCTCTGACTGTAAACCCCCTCAAACAAAGTCAGGCTTTAGGCGCTTCTTTGGCTTTTTTGGGGTTGAAGGGGACTATGCCTTTATTTCATGGTTCTCAGGGTTGTACGGCGTTTGCAAAAGTGGTTTTGGTTCGACATTTTCGGGAAGCAATTCCTCTTGCTACTACTGCAATGACGGAAGTTACTACGATTTTGGGTGGTGAGGAAAATGTGGAACAAGCTATTCTCACTTTGGTGGAAAAGGTACAACCGGAAATTATTGGTTTGTGTACTACGGGGTTAACAGAAACTAGAGGTGATGATATTGAAATGTTCTTGAAGGATATTCGAGAACGTCACCCTGAACTTAATCATTTAGCCATTATTTTTGCTCCCACTCCTGATTTTAAAGGTGCATTACAAGACGGTTTTGCAGTTGCAGTTGAAAGTATAGTTAAAGAAATTCCCAAAGCCGGGGGAATTAAACCAGAACAAATCACAATTTTAGCTGGTGCTGCTCTCACTCCTGGAGATGTCCAAGAAATTCGAGAAATGGTCACAGCTTTTGGTCTAGAACCAATATTTGTACCTGATTTGGGAGCTTCTTTAGATGGACATTTGGAAGATGGTTATACTGCTATAACTGCTAGTGGCACAACTCTCAAACAATTACGTTCCCTTGGTAGTTCGGCGTTTACCTTAGCATTAGGTGAAAGTATGTTGGGGGCGGCGAAAATTTTAGAGGAACGGTTTGGAACTAACTATCAAGTATTCAGAGATTTAACAGGATTAGAACCTGTAGATAAATTTCTGCAAAAGTTATCTTTATTAAGTGGAAATCCCATTCCTGAAAAATATCGCCGTCAACGTCGTCAATTGCAAGATGCAATGTTAGATACTCACTTTTATTTTAGTTCCAAACGAGTATCTTTAGCTTTAGAACCAGATTTGTTGTGGACAATGGTGGGATTTTTGCAATCAATGGGGGCGGAAATTCACAATGCTGTCACCACAACTCGTTCCCCATTACTTGAACTACTTCCTATCAATAATGTCACCATTGGTGATTTAGAGGATTTTGAAAACTTGGCGCAAGGTTCTGATTTATTGATTGGTAATTCTCATGTAAATACCATCTCTAAACGCCTTTCAATTCCGCTCTATCGTTTAGGTATTCCTATCTATGACCGATTAGGAAACGGGCTATTTACCAAAGTAGGCTATCGCGGTACTATCGAACTTCTTTTTGGCATGGGAAACCTATTCATAGAACAAGAAGAATCATCAATGATGCACCAATGGTCATCAGTAATCAACAAATAAAAACTGATCCCATTTCCTTCCAAAGATACGCCAAAAATTGTGATATTTTCTATCTCTGTGTCCTCTGTGCCTCTGTGGTTCGTTCATCTTAATTCAGAATAATTAGTATGACAACCGACCACCAACAACTGACAACTGACAACCAACAAAGGACAAATGAAAGTGAAAATTGCTTTTACGACAACTGACCGAATTCATGTTAATGCTCACTTTGGTTGGGCTAAAGAAATTGATGTTTATGAAATTTCCGACAACGGATATGAATTCATAGAAACCCTCAAATTTGAAGGTGATCTCAAAGAAGATGGTAATGAAGATAAAATTACCCCCAAACTACAAGCACTGAATGATTGCACAATTGTTTATGTTGTCGCTATTGGTGGTAGTGCAGCCGCTCGTTTAATTAAGAAGAGTGTAACCCCAGTTAAGGCTAAATCTGAAGAGGAAAAAATTGAAGATATTCTCAACAAATTAGTCAAAACTCTCAAGGGTAATCCTCCACCTTGGTTACGGAAAGCTTTAGGACAGAAAAAACTTAGTTTTGCTGAAGAACTTGAGAACGAAGCAACATTATGAGTACAAATAATCTAAATGGAACTGGTAACAATTCAGAGGGGGTTTTAACTCCTTTCCATAAATCATTAGTTCAACAAATCCGGGCGCAAGATAGTTATGGTTTTTACCGGAGTTGGACTGATGAATTAATCCTCAAACCCTATATTGTTACTAAACAAAAGAAACGGGAAATTTCCGTAGAAGGTGAAATTGATCCCGCCACTATTTCTCGCATCAATGCCTTTTTTCGGGCTATAGCATCCAGTATTGAAAAGGAAACCGGACTCCTTTCTAATGTGGTTGTGGAATTAGGACATGAGGGTTTTGGCTGGGCTTTAATATTTTCTGGACGCTTATTATTAACTGTAAAAACCTTACGTGATGCCCATCGTTTTGGTTTTGATTCCTTCGAGAAATTGGACGAAGAAGGCGCAAAGTTTGTTGAGAAAGGCATTGATTTAGCCAAGCGTTTTCCCGAAGTTGGAAATCTTTAATTAGAGACTCTCAAAGCCAAAGCAAAAATTCCCTCTATTTATTCCCTCTGTGTCCTCTGTGCCTCTGTGGTTCGTTTATCCAGATAATTAAATATGACCATAGAAGAAATCACGACCAAAATTAAAAAGCTAAATAGCAAAGCAGGTCAAATGAAAATGGATCTGCATGATTTAGCGGAAGGTTTGCCCACAGACTACCACAAACTAATGGATGTTGCTGCGGAAACTTACGAAATCTACTGTCAGTTAGATGGACTCAAGCAACAACTCAAAAAAATGGAGAATTCTAAATGAGTACCAATATTGATGAATTCAAGAAGTTAGTAGATGCAGAAGAATTTTTCATCTTCTTTAATCTGCCCTACGACCAAAAATTTGTAAATGTTAATCGTTTACATATTTTGAAAAAGTTTTCTCAGTTCATGAGTCAAATTGATGATACTTATCCTCAGATAAGTGACGAAGAAAGATTAGAGAAATATTGCACAGCCTTGCAACAAGCTTATCAGGTGTTTATAGAATCTACACCCCATGAACAAAAGCTGTTCAAGGTGTTTAATGATAAGCGAAAAAATGTTGTCACCCTGACAGAAATCACCTCAGATTAGGAGTTAAAAAGTGATCAACCTAACGCCTACCGAATTAGAACGCTATAGTCGCCAAATGATGCTTCCTAATTTTGGCGAATTAGCTCAAAAGCGCCTGAAATCAGCGACTGTTTTGGTGTCAGGTGTGGGTGGATTAGGCGGTACGGCGGCGCTTTACCTAGCAGTAGCGGGTGTTGGGCGGCTAATCCTAGTCCGGGGTGGAGATTTGCGGCTGGATGATATGAATCGTCAGGTTTTGATGACTGACGACTGGGTGGGTAAACCTAGAGTATTTAAAGCCCAAGAAACACTTAAAGCCATCAATCCCGATGTCCAAGTGGATGTAGTTCACGATTACATTACCGCCGAAAATGTGGATGAGTTGGTGCAGTCGGCGGATATGGCTTTGGATTGCGCTCATAATTTCACTGAACGCAATTTGTTAAATGCAGCCTGTGTCCGCTGGCGTAAGCCCATGGTAGAGGCGGCTATGGATGGAATGGAGGCTTACCTCACCACGATTATACCTGGTGTCACACCTTGTTTATCCTGTCTGTTTCCAGAAAAGCCTGATTGGGATCGGCGCGGTTTTTCTGTGCTGGGGGCGGTTTCTGGGACTTTGGCTTGTTTGACGGCTTTGGAAGCTGTGAAGCTGATTACTGGTTTTAGTCAACCGCTGTTGTCAGAGTTGCTGACCATTGATTTGAACCGAATGGAATTTGCTAAACGCCGTTCTCACCGCGATCGCAATTGTCCAGTTTGCGGTAATACAGCCCCTTGGAGATATTCCCAATCTCAAACTGCAACGGTATAAAGTACCTCTTTTTTCAAATCCACATTCCAAATCAGAATATTCGCTACAGAATAGGAAACAAAATGACTGTTACTTTAACAGAAAAGGCTGAATTTCGTCTGCGGGCATTTTTAAAAGGTTCTGCAACCGAAGACGCTAAAAAGGGTGTCCGCATCTCGGTTAAAGATGGTGGTTGCAGCGGCTACGAGTATGGCATCGAAATTACCAGTAAGCCCCAACCTGATGATGTCGTATCTCAACAAGGAAATGTGTTGATTTACGTTGATGCTAAAAGTGCGCCGTTATTAGCAGGTGTGGTAGTTGATTTTGTTGAGGGAGTAATGGACAGCGGTTTCAAGTTTTCCAATCCCAATGCAACTGATACCTGCGGTTGTGGCAAGTCTTTTAAAACAGATGATGGTACTCCCACTGGTGTACCTTGCGGCCAATAGTTCAAAGTTCAAAAAATAAGCCTTTCATTTTGAATTTTGAACTCAGCCGGGGAAACTTAACTAACTCAAAAACTCACTTCATTCACGTTTGAGGAGAATTAAAAAATGGCGACCTACCAAGTAAGATTGATCAGCAAAAAAGAAGACTTCGACACCACAATTGAATGTGACGAAGACACCACAATTCTAGATGCAGCAGACGAAGCTGGGATTGAATTACCTTTCTCCTGTCACTCCGGTGCTTGTTCTAGCTGTGTAGGTAAGGTTGTTGAAGGTGAAATCAATCAAGACGATCAATCCTTCCTAGATGATGAGCAAATTGGTAAAGGATTCGCTCTATTATGTGTTACCTATCCTCGTTCTAACTCTACAATCAAAACTCACCAAGAACCTTATCTTGCTTAATACAATATCTGTAGGGGTTTAGCAATGCTAAACCCTTTCATTTTCAACAATGATGGAGGATGTTTATCATCTTTCATCATTTCAATTTTCACCGTTTATTTTTATAATCCAATGTTTACCCCTTTTACTATTATGGGCTGTTCTTTAGAATTGATGAAAGCAGGCGATTGTGGGATAGTTACTATTTGTCAAAGTCAAGATGAGATAATTAGGAAAAAGCTGATATTAATGGGAATTAAAACAGGGAATACCATTACTGTAGAACAGCAATTTCCGACTTTTGTGATTAAATCTGGTGGTTTATCTATGACTATAGATCGGGAAATAGCACGGGCTATTTATGTGCGAGTGATTGAGGGGTGAAAGGATTGATTATTAACTTTTGTTTAAATTGTGATTTTTAGCACCAAAACTCTGTATAGTATTTAATGCAGAATTTAAATTTATAGACTTAAACCTAAGAGGGTGTTTGAAAAGTTATGGTTGATGTATCAAATATTTTTTACCCCACCCTAACCCTCCCCTTGTAAAGGGGAGGGAACTGGATTTTTATTGTTTCCCCCCAAAGCATAGGGGAAAGGGGGGTAGCAATGTGATGAAAATTACGGAATACCACTTTTCAAACATCCTCTAAAGCAAAAGATGTTAAAATACTATAAAGTTAGAGAGATTAAATAATATGAGCTATCAAGATATTATTACCATTGAGCCAGATAAGCGGGGTGGGAAACCTTGTATTCGCCGGATGAGAATCACAGTTTATGATGTTTTAGGTTGGTTAGCATCTGGTATGTCTTATGCAGAGATATTAGAAGATTTTCCAGAATTAACAGAAGACGATATTAGAGCTTGTCTAGAATTTGCTGCTGACCGTGAACATCGTTTAGTTGCTACGGTAGGTGCTGCTTGAAATTGCTTTTTGACCAAAATTTGAGATAAACGACAGCTATGAACCCTATTTTGCAACAAATTCAACACCATGCTGCCGCTCTACCGATATCATCGCAAGCGGAGTTACTGAATTATGCTGTTTACTTAGAACAAAAAGCACGAGAAAAAATGTCTATCACTTCAAACCAAGCAAGGCGCGAAGGTTTGGCGCAAGCATTGGCGCAGGCGGTAGCGTTAAATCCTTTTGCGGAAATTGCTGATCCAGTTGTTTGGCAGCGTGAACAACGCCAAGATCGCAATTTATTCGGGAGAGACGATGCTGATTGATAGCAATTTGATTATTTACGCCACTCAGCCGCCATATACACAGTTGCGTAGCTGGTTGGTGAATTATGCTACGCATTATTCTGCGATTAGTCGTTTGGAAACATTGGGCTACCATCGTTTAGGTGAGGCTGAAAAACAGGCCATCATGGCGATTTTAGATAACTTAGATATTTTGATGATCAATAAAGTTACGCTTGAAATTGCGGTTGCTTTGCGCCAACAGCGAAAAATGTCCGTAGGTGATGCCCTAATTGCTGCAACCTGTTTAGATTCTGATCTACCGTTAGCAACGGCAAATATAAAAGATTTTGAGTGGATAGAGGGTTTGGTGATCCACAATCCATTGGAGCTAGGGAGTTAGCATTTTATGGGTGATTTGATGGCGCAGGGGCGGGACATTTCGGGGTTGGGGCGTATGAGCCGTAAAAGAGCAAATTAATCGCGTGGATGTGATTTAGGAAATTATTTAATTTTTGACTTGTTGGAAAGTTTTATAATTTCTACAAACAACCTCTAAACAAATATCTCCTTCTAAACGAAAATAAATTAGCGATTGTAAATTAGTGTTAATTATTCCAGTTTGATTGACAAATGGATAGGATGTGGATAAAAATTTCTGGATATTATCTTCAATTTTCTTGAGTTCAACTTCTCCTACCCAAAAACAGATATCTTCATCATTTGCATTTACAGGTTGAGAAAAAACCAGGTGAATAATTTGGTAAAGTTCAATAGCTACATCATCGGCTTCAGGACCGAAAGTAAAGTCAAGACGTAATTCCAGGTTTTGAGGATTTAAAGAAATACCAACTAAGTCAGCACTTTTTAAATCTTCGAGAAATGTGGTGAGGTTTTGTGTAATTGTTGTTGTCATAGATTTACAATTATAAGAGCTTGTCTATTATTCCCATTTGACTCTTATATAAGTGCGTTGTCAGAAAGCACAACGCACTTATATCGTAGCGTGCCTTCTCTACAATCCCCAATCTACAACTAGCAAACGCGGATCAAACTCTCGCAATAAACGCACCAGTTCTTTTAAATCATTAATAGAATTTACACAGACGCAACCCGCACTACCAGGACTGTGTCCGTCTTTAATCCAGTTCCAATCAGCATGAAATCCAAATGCGTCACGGTCATCTGATTGCTTACCAACGAAGGGAACCCATACAGGACCAAGTCCGTTGTTTGAGTGTGGATGGGATGCGTTATAATTATCTTTACCTCCTGCCCAGTCAATATCGCCGATAATATAGCTACCTTGAGGAATTGGCTGTAGACTACCTGGAAAACTGTCAGGATCGCTAAATAGTAAGAAACGCTGCGCTCCTGGTGCGCCAGATACAACCGCTAGGGATTCAACCACACCTCGTGTGGGATGTACAAACTCCAATTTACACAATTTCAATCCTTCATACGCATCTTTACTGGTGCGTGTAAGGCGACAGTAAACGCCTCTATCCGGTGTAGGAGCAGGAACAAGTCCCCGCGCTCGTCTTAGAGCATTTTCGATCGCTCTTTTGGTTTCTTGTCCGACCTTACCATCAATTTTGCTTAAAGCCTCACGTCTTTGCAGCAGTTCAACAGCACTTTTGGTAATATCATTAAACTCATTTGGCTGCGAAGTCATCCGCAGGAATCCCAATCCTGCAAGAGCGCAATTGAGGATATAGCAATCATCTCCGACATCACCCTTGACAATTAATGCACTGGTAAATGGTAGAGGTACAGGAGCAGGGTGATAGGGACGTTCTTCTACTGATGAAGTAGTAGGGGTTGTAGTTGGGACTGAAGTGGAACTTGCAGAATTTCCCACCGAAGGATTTAACCCATCTCTTCGGAACAAAGCTTCTTCGTCATTACGACGATTGACTAATCCTGGCAAAACTGTTCTAGTACCATTGTCTGTACCATGTACCCAACGGTCAAATTCGCGGGCTGCACCTTCGTAATCTACGTCATTATTCAGTTTTCGTAATAGTGTTGACTCACCAAATGCTCCAATGCCAATGTTATAAACAAAGGAAACTAAGGCATCAAACATACCTTGTGTTAAAGCTGCTCGACAAAGCTGATCAACATCTTCTGCTGCTTGTTCAACTTCCATCTTCAACCAGCGTTCTGCTGTTGTTAGATTGATAACATCACCGGGCTGAATGGGTCTGTTCAAATCCAAGTGTTCTATAGAACCGAACCCAATCGTCCATATTCCAACTGGATCTTTATACGCTTCAATCAAACCATCAGGGCGCTTCTTGTGCAACCCCTCCCATTTTTTAATTAAACTAAAACACTCGTTACTTGGTTTCATGCGTTTAACTCTAGGCTAAAGTTCTTTTGAGATCATCTTCAAATTTTTTGATATACCCCCAGTAATGTTGAGGGTTCACAAAAAATAAGATGTGTTAAAAGGTACTAAGTTTCCTTTTGTTTTTCACCCACTTTACACCACACACTCAAACCTGAAAAGCGGAAAAAAGCGGATTGCAAAAAAAAATTACAAACAGACGGAAAAAGTCTGAAAAATACGGATAAAGTCTGCTATCATTACTTGTGTCGCGTTACATTTTTAGCCATGCAGGTTCACGAACTACTACAACTTGTGGATGAGGCTGTCTATCTCAATACAGGCAAACGTCTCAATGACTTGCAACGTGGAGTTATTGAGGGAACACTAAAGTATCAAAAGTATGCTGATATTGCCGAAAATTGTGGCTGTAGCGCGGGTCATGCAAAGGATGTAGGTTACGAACTTTTAAAAATGTTATCTGATATTTTTGATGAACCAGTTGATAAAAGTAATCTTAAATCAGTTCTAGAACGACAGGGAAATGTGAATATTTCTTTGGGTGATAATAGTAATAATTTATTTGTAAATGGCTGTGTAAATATTAGTTCTAAACAACCTAAAACTAAACCAGATAAAAGTCATGCTGGTAATTCTAAACTAAAGCAAAAAGATCAGAATAAAACTCAGATAGAAAAAATTGATAAATTACGGTATTTTGGCTTAAATGATGAGCAAATTGCAGAGGTATTAGAGTTACCTTTAGAGGTAATTAAACAAGTGGAATCAGATAATTGACCAATAGTAGTGTACATAAAATATTAACGCCATAATAACTGCTTGCCATTTCGACCCATTGCCACAAACTCGAAGAGAGATTATATTTATCCAAATAGGCGGAAAGTCCTGCATCATAGCCGTAAAAATTGGTCAGGGATGTTACCCTAATGATAAAGTTGCCAGAAGATTAATCGCCAACTTTCCCCGTGAGACACTAGGCAATCAGTGAGTATCAATGTTCAAAAAACTACAGAAAACACAAATTTATCTACTTGCGGGCGCTGGACTATGTGCCTTTTTAGCCGGGGCAATGGTGTCAGCCCCCCAAGTTGGCAAAACCGTGAGTCAATGGTTGAACTTGAGTCAGGGTAAGCCGGAAAAACTATCTGAGGCTACCAAAGTTAAGTCAGTTGTATTTTCTCTATTGTCTCAATCTGTACCAGAAAGATTAACAAAACTCACGGAAATTGCTCAAACAGGTAGTTCCCCAGATCGAGAACGCGCCCGTTATTTGCTCTCTTGTGATTACGTAGAAACTTCTCAAGGGAAAAAAGCCCTGAGTTTATTGACAGGACTGGAAAAAGATTATCCTGTATTAGCACCTTATATTTTACTTAAACAAGCCCAGGCTCATGATATTTTGGGCGAAGATAAGCAAGCTTCCGATTTGCGCCGCAGGGTGTTAAAGGAATATGGTAAAGAAGCAGCCGCAGTTAAAGCTATATATGCGATCGCTCAACCAAAATTGTCTGATCAAGCGATCGCTCAATTTCCCTCCCATCCCCTCACTTGGGAAATTATCCGCAAACGCTTAAAAGATAATCCTAATCAGCCTAAGTTACAATTAATCTTAGCTAAATACGCCGCTGACGAACCAGGAATTGTGGGTGTATTAAATCAGTTAATAAAACAGCCACAACTCAAACCCGCAGATTGGGAACTGATTGGTTCAGTCTATTGGGATAACAATGAATTTACCAAAGCTAAAAATGCTTATATTCAAGCACCAAAAACCGCTACCAACCTCTACCGCATCGCCAGAGGATTACAATTAAATAAAGAACAAGATCAAGCCATTGCAGTTTATAAACAACTACTACAAAAGTTTCCCACAGCCAAAGAAACAGCTATAGCCCTATTAAGATTGTCCGACATAGCTAAGGGTAAAGACTCTATTACCTATCTCGACCAAGTAATTAGTCAATTTCCTGATCAAGCACCTCAAGCATTAGTTAAAAAAGGGACTTTGCTGGATAGTCTCAAAGATAATCAATCAGCTAACACAACATGGAAATTATTAGTAGGTAAATATAGTAGCAGTGATGAAGCCGCTGAATTTCGCTGGAAAATTGCCCAAACTAAAGCTAAAAACAACGACTATCTAGGTGCGTGGCAATGGGCGCAACCAATTACTATTAATAACAAAACTAGTATTTTAGCCCCTAGAGCCGGATTTTGGGTAGGTAAATGGGCAACGACACTAGGCAAGCAACAGGAAGCTATTACTGCTTATAAGTCTGTAATTAGTGAATTTCCTTACTCTTATTATGCCTGGCGTTCTGCGAGTATTTTGGGTTTAAATGTGGGAGATTTTAACAATCTGCGCGTGATGAATCCGGCAATTATCCCCCCGCAACGTCCTGTTCCACCAGCGGGTTCTGAGACTTTTCATGAATTGTATTTGCTGGGGCAAGATCGTGATGCCTGGTTGCAATGGGAAACAGAATTTAAAAATAAAAATCAGCCTAGTGTCGCGGAACAATTTACCGAAGGATTGATGAAATTAACTAAAGGTGAATATCTCATTGGTATTGACAAAATTGCTAAATTAGAAGACCGAGAAACACCCGCTGAAAAAGCCGAATATGCAGCTTTAAGTCAACAAGCTATTTATTGGCAAGCCCGTTATCCCTTTCCTTATTTTAAAGAAATTGAAAAATGGTCTACTTCCCGGCAACTTAATCCCCTGTTAGTTACGGCTTTAATGCGCCAAGAATCTCGCTTTCAGGCGAAAGTTAAATCCCCCGTCGGTGCAACTGGTTTAATGCAAATTATGCCCAGTACAGGGGCATGGATAGCCCCACAAATCGGTTTAGATTTTAAAAAAATTAATCTAGAAAATCCCAGCGATAACATTATGTTGGGGACTTGGTATTTAGATTATACCCATCAACAGTACGGCAATAATTCCATGTTAGCGATCGCTAGTTATAATGCCGGACCTGGTAACGTTGCCAAATGGTTGCAAACCATCCCCAAACAAGATCCAGATGAGTTTGTGGAAGGAATTCCTTTTGATGAAACTAAAAATTATGTTCGGCAAGTTTTTGGTAATTACTGGAATTATCTGCGACTTTATAACCCAGAAGTTTCTGCTACAGTCAGTAAATACTCGGAAGCACACCCCAAATTACCACCCAATTGATATCTATGATTGCAACTCCCAGCTATAACTATCTTTCCCCCGTCGAATATCTCCAAGGGGAAGAAACCAGCCCTATTAAGCATGAATACAGAGACGGAGAAGTGTACGCAATGGCAGGGGCTAGTAATACTCATGTCATTATTACACTCAATATTGCTTCTCTGCTGAGAAATCATCTGCGTGGCCGTGGCTGTCAAGCTTACATTGCCGATACCAAGGCACATATTGAATCAATTAATACCTATTACTATCCTGATGTCATAGTCAGTTGCGACCAAAAAGATAAAGCCTTTAATAACTTTTTGCGTTATCCCTGTTTAATTATCGAAGTTTTATCTCCCACAACAGAAGCCTTTGATAGAGGTGATAAATTTGCTGACTATCGAAATTTAGAATCACTTCAGGAATATGTGTTGATAAGTCAAACGCGGGTAAATGTCGAAATTTTCCGGCGTAATTCCGAGGGACAGTGGGGATTTTACAGTTATGGACAAGGGGAAAATGTGCATTTAGCAAGTGTAGATTTTCACTGTCCGATAGAAGATGTCTATGAAGATGTGAATTTTGAATCTCCTACTGGAGAAAATTGACCTAACTCCTGACTCCTGCTGCTAAATTTCAACTTTCAGAGGGAACAGAAAAAACTCATGTTTAAAAACATGAGATGGAAATAATGACACTGTTTTTTTTGGGCTACCCATCTTTTAAAAAGAATACTTTCTATTCCCTATTCTCTAGCACCTATTTAAGGATCAATTATCAATTGTTTACCACACCTTTTACAAAATCCAGCATCTGTATCATGAAACGCTAAACCGCACCCTTGACAAACAGTTTCCACCTGATTTGCAGTTTTTACCAATCGTCTAATTAAGTCGCCAATTTGCCACGGAATCAGAGCCACTCCTGTTAAAATCATCAATACTGTTAGTAACCGACCTAATTCAGAAATGGGAATCACATCACCAAATCCCACCGTTGTCATTGTGACAACGGAGAAATAAAAGGCATCTAAAAAAGTATCAAAATTCTGAGGATTAACAGGATGTTCAACTTGATAAATGAAGCCAGAAAAAATAAAAACTATAGCAAATAAAGTAAATAATATTCTGGCAAAAATTACACTATCTTCATTACTAATACTACCAAATAAAAATTTTTTATCAATAAATCTCAGTAAACGGAGAATTCTCACCCAGCGGAATAACCGAATAAAACTAATATCTACCAATCCGATAAAAGATGGCAAAATTGAGATTAAATCAATAATTGCATAAAAACTCAGAATATATTTAATTCTATTTTTTGTACTCCATAAGCGGAGTAAATATTCCCCAGCAAAAATCATTAATATGCAATCATCTAATCCTCTTAACTGCCAGCGAGCTTCTTGAGAGAGATCATAGGTTTCCGCGACAAAAATTCCCGAAGATACTAAAACCAATAAAGCAATAGTTACACTAATTACCTTACCTACAGGAGTTTCTAGGTCTGTTAAGTAAAACTCTAATTTTTCTCGGTTCATCTCGGTTCAGCACCATCTTTTCAAGAACTCAAAAATTAAAAAATTATTACCAATGACAAATGACGAATTAAAACCTTAACCCAACTCCACCTTGTAAAGATAAAGCTGTACCACCAGTATTCCGGTAGGCATCAAAAGCAATAATAGCATTACCAAAAATCACAGTATTACTATTAGGAATAACATAATCAATGCCTGGTTGCAAAGCAAAGCTAATTTTATTACCTACAGGAGAAGCTATATCACCACTAGTTAAGACTAAACCAGCACCTAAATAAACATCAGTTTGCCAGTTGAGAGGGAGGTCATAGGAAACAGTCGGGACTATGGCTGTGCCTTTACCAATTAACGCTTGAGCGCGGAAAGAAATGGGTGTTTCTAGTAACTTGTAACGAAAAGCCAGGACTCCACCCAATTGCGTACCATCTGTCAATCCCACAGTTGGACCAATACCAACATAGCTACCATAAGCTACCTGAGCTTGTACTGGTTGAGAGTTTACAGCTAAACTCAAAACGGTTCCCATTCCCATTACCCCAAGCCAACACTGAAAATGCTTCATTACCCTACTCCTGACACAATCTGTATTTAATTAGCAATACCTTCGCCAAATTGAAAAAAGCCTTGATTCGTAGGTTGGGTTGAAGCATGAAACCCAACGCATTTGTTGGGTTGCGCCTCATCCCCTCATACCATTATGGACAACGAGAATGTAGTCCACCTTGAGTACAAATAAATGCCAGTTGTTGAGGATCTAAATTTTTAGCTTTAGTAAAATCTACTCCTTTGATTGAGGCATTTTGAGAACCAATATCAGGTGTTTCCACAAACTGATCTGCGGGATTTTGTTTACCGGCAAAGAGGATTGTACCTTGAAAATTTGCTCCGTCCACATTTGCTTTTCGTAAATCAGCCCGACTTAAATCAGCATTTTGCAAATTGGCGTTTTCTAAGTTAGCGGAACGCAAACTAACACCAGTCAGCCGAGTAGCAGTTAAGTTAGCATCGCTGAGATTAGCATAATCTAAATAGGCTTCAGATAAATCTGCACCTTGCCAATCAGTTTTGGTTAAATTTGCATAAGCTAATTGTGTCCCAATAGCAGAAACACGCACTAAACGAGCAGCATATAAATTTGCTTCTGTTAAATTAGCATTGCTTAAATCTGCATTTATCAAGCTGGCATTTTCTAAAATCGCATTTCGTAAATCTGTACCTACTAACTGGGTACTACTGAGATTAGCAGCAAATAAGCGGGTGTAGGATAAGTTGGCTTTGTTGAGATTAGCCCGACTTAAATCACTCCGACTCATGGAAACACGGCTCAAGTTAGTATTACTTAAATTAGCTGCCTTTAACTGGACGTTGTTTAAATCTGCAATCACATCATCGTAAGTATCCCAACGTCCATCTTCACCGACGCTGCGAAAACGGCTACCTTGGAAATTAGCTTGGTTAAGATTTGCCGATTTCAAGACAATTCCTGATAAATCAATGTTGTTTAATACCAGGTTAAATAAGGACTTTCCCCCAGATGCTTGAGAACCTAATTCAGCTTTACTCAAGTCAATATTGTTAATTTTGCCACTATAGACAGCCAGAATTTTATTAATTACCTGCTGAGTCAGAATTAACTGGTTTTGTCTAATGTCCGAATTAGGACTTTTACCCATAGATGCTAGTTCTTCCACGAGAAACTGATTCATCCGGTTTAATTCCGGGATAGCTTTAAAACCAGTATTAGTTAAAGCTTGTTGAATAGTATCCAGGGTTTTGGGGTCTGTTTCCTTGACTAATAAGTCAATTAATAATTTGATGGATTGTTTATCATCTATAGTCCCCAAGGCTAACACTGCTCTTTGTCGATCTTCATTAGTAACACCGCTGCTGGGATTTAGTGCTTTGATGAGTTCGATAAACTTTTGACTATTAGTTTGTTCGCTTCTCCGTTGGCTTTCTTGGGTTTGGATATAGATTTGTGTACCGACTAAAGTTGATAGTACAGCAATCATACTAGTCAGCCCTACCAAAAACAGACTGAGATAAGAATTATTTTTGGGGACTGGAGTGGAACTAGATTTTTGAGTTGCAGCACTATCTACATCAGCTTCGTTTATTGTTGACTGCTCCCCAGGATGACTAACCGTGCTGGTTGCATCTATTGTGTATGTTCCTGCTATTTGATCATGGAAAGAGCGGCGATGCTTTTGGACAGGCCAGCCCTTAGACTCTGCTAGGATCATTAACATCGTTAAAGATGTAAACAGAGCTAAGTTGGGGAAAATAAAGCTGTAACGCCAGAGTAGATAAGCGGCAGAAACTGGTACTGTCCAACGCCCTAATCCTTCTCTAACTATGATTGCACCTAAGCCTGGGGCTGTTCCGGCTTCGTTTACTACTCGCACTCTAAACCACCGTTTGGGAATGGTGCTGCCAGTTTTAGCTAATAAATATAATTGCCAAGCACCGAAGCTGGTGGGTAATAATAGGGCTAATGTCCATAAGATATTAGTCGGCCAAGCGACGTTGCGAATACCGTAACTGACAGGTAATGCGAGGGGTCTAGCGATCGCTTTTTCTGTGACTACGAGAACAGGGTTAAGAGGAACTCGCTGGATCTCACTCCGAGAATTTACATACACGCCCAAAGCATAAGGAACTAAACCACTGACAATAAAGAGGGTGATTTCCACCGTCCAAGCCACAAAACGCCTGGTTGATAATGGTGTAATTTTAGCTTTTTTCGGTTCTTTGGAGCGGCTAGACTGACTACTACTTTTGCCGATCATTGGATTAGCCATTGAATAATTACCTGTGATTTTTTTTACGCCACTATTGGCATGATTAAAATAGGCTATTGCTTATTTTGCCTTTCTATTAGCAATAAAAAATTTGTATCCAAGATACACTAACACTGCCAACATCGCTAGACTCATAACAGAAGCAACTAGAGCAAATACTGTTTGCACCATCCAAACAGTTAACAACATGACAATACCTGTGACTGCCAGCTTTTTAATTGTTGATAAACTATTAAACCAATTTCTGGATCTTTGTAAATACAAGTTCCATTGAGAAAACCCTGTCAGAGGTGTCTGTGCTTCTGGTTGCGGAGGATTAACACTAGCAGATTTAATTTCTGCTGCTAGATTTTGGAGACGACGCTGCAAATCTTCTTCTGGTTGAGAGTTCATAAATTTTTATTGATCATGATCAATGAATTTAACATCGGATTCTGTTTTAGCTAAAAAAAAGAAATATTCAGAAATTATGACTGGTACTCAGGGAAGATGGTAATAGGGCATTGATTTTAGAGGGAAAGTTAGGCAGATTTTTCTGATTTTGGGAAGTTAATTCCGGATATTTTACCGTTGAGTCGAGAACTTTTCTCGCCAAAACAAGCTCTTTAAATATCACCCCACTCCCAACCTCCACCTCGAAGAGCAAGGAGGGGGCTATGATGTAGTTTATTCAAGTGCATACCGCCATATCGCACAATATTTCATCAGAATCAAAAACCGTTGTCATAAGACCTCGCGGTAAGTGGGAAACGAGCGCGTCTTTAGACCTGAGAGGGAAACGGCACGAGGGATTTTAATCCCTGTGGTATGTTAGAATTAAATTGTGAGTAAGAACAAAAAACATCTACGTGTTGAAGCATCCTAGTACGGAGAAATTCCGGCTCATAAGAAACAACGGTTAGGTTTAAGTCCTAACGGCAGTATTGACTTGAAAGAGCGAGTAATGGCAGGTTGTGGAGCGTACCGCGTCTTGGCTTAGTGATGGATTCTAAAAACACTGAAAACCATAAAAGTAAGCGCAATTTCGACGCCTTGATTGGCAGTTGTTTTGAGCGTTTAGGCGGCGTTTGACGGTCGCAGCGAGATTAGATTGAGCTAAACTCTTAATTTAATTCTGTCAGTAGAATCTCAGTGGCTTGGCTCCCTGAGAGTGTCAAAATAGGTCAGGAGTGTGGATTAAATAAAGTGTAAAAGATAGGGTGTGTAAAGCTATGCGACCATGGCTACGCTAAAGCAAAGCCTAATGCACCATTTCCGATCAAATCAGAATTGCAGGTTATTAAATTTGCGTTCCTAAGAGTGCTATAACCCAGTTAATTATCTGCTCATTTAAGACTGAAAAACCCTATGTTAGCAGGCACAATTTTGCAGAATGGAAAATATACCATCCTCCAGGAAATAGGGCGGGGCGGATTTGGTGTTACCTTTAAAGCTATGCACCACTATTTAGGTCAAGAAGTGGTGATGAAAACTATCAATGAGAGGTTGCGACAACATCCCGATTTCCCTAAGTTCCAGCGCCAATTTCAAGATGAAGCTAAAAGATTAGCCGCTTGTGTTCATCCTCATATTGTCCGGGTAAGTGACTTTTTTGAGGAAGATAGTTTACCTTATATGGTGATGGAATACATTCGCGGAGACACCTTATGTGCAGCATTTGTTTTACCAGGAATACCCCTACCGGAAGCTACAGCCATTCATTATATCCGTCAAATAGGCGCGGCATTGCAGGTGGTACATAATAATGGTTTATTGCACCGAGATATTAAACCAGATAATATTATTTTGCGTCAAGGAACGCAGGAAGTAGTGCTAATTGATTTTGGCATTGCTAGAGAATTTAATAACGGAGCAAAACAGACACATACAGGTTTAGTCAGTGAAGGTTATGCACCCATTGAACAGTATCTAACCCAAGCACAACGAACAGCAGCTACAGATGTTTATGGTTTAGCAGCGACTTTATATGCACTGTTAACTGCACAAGTTCCTATACCTGCATTACTGCGAGATCGGGAAAAAATGCCCTCTCCCCGTGAATTACAACCTCATTTGAGTGGGGCTGTTAATCAAGCAGTTAGCCGAGGAATGGCTGTAGAACCTCAGTTTCGTCCGACAACAGTAGCAGAATGGCTGCAACTACTACCGGGAAATGGGCTAAATGTGACATCATCAACTTTAGCGACTCAAGCAGTACAGACTATTAATTTATCGGATTTAAAATCCAAAAATTTCCTCAAAAAAGCTACTCCCCGTCCTATTGCTACACCACCAAAAGTCGCAAATACAGGCAAAAAAGCAGGTGTATCGAAGGGAATTGTGAGCATTAGTATTGCCTTAATTGCCGCTACGGCAGGTTTTAGTATGACGCGGATATTATCAAAACCTAATTTACAATCATCACCTAAACCAGTTATTAAACAATCTACTTCCGAATCTATTCCACCCAAACCTGTCGTGGAAATATCACCATCATCTCCAAATCAAAAAATTCAAAATTCCTCTTTTAATGAATCTGTACCACTGAGAGTCAGGAGAAAACGCAAAAATACTCCTGTTTCCCCAGAACCAACCCCTACTAATAATAGTAGTGATGAAGAAAAAGCCCCTGAGAATAACAACTCTCAGCCCACTCCAACCCCGAATACTACAATTAATAAATCAACACCGGTTGTGACTTCTTCACCATCCTTAATGGATACCCTGCGTGACGCTAAAGAATCCCAGAAAGCTTCTCCACCTCCAGAAAATACTGCACCGGAATCTAATCCCGTAGTCACCCCACCCCAGGAATCTCAACCAGAAAATTCTTCGGCTGTAGTCGTCCCCACTGTAGAAATAAACCAAAATCAAGTGCCGGAAAGTCATCAGCAAAAGGAAGAAAAGCCGCAATAATCATTATTTGAATCAACGGAGAGGGGGGGATTCGAACCCCCGTTGAGTTTCCCCAAAACGCATTTCGAGTGCGTCACCATCAACCACTCGGACACCTCTCCAACATCAACTGTGAATTGACACTCCCCGCGTCTTTAGACGCGGGGATTCTATAGAGAGTTTCAGTCTATATCTCTCAGTTATCCCAGCTTCAGGCATTGCCTTAAATATTTGGGTTCTTGCCCTGATCCTGTTTGCCATTACTGGCAGAATCATCTCTGCTTGCGGTGAGCGAAGCCGAACTGACAAGCGTAACTTTCCGAGAGTCCCCCGGTAGGTTTTTAATGTCTTTGCTGACAATTTAATTGTCTCACGAATATGGATTAAAAGAATGCAGAATTTAGAATTTAGAATTTAGAATTACGTTTTGCAACGGGGATTTTACCCCGACGCAAAACCCGCTGCTTGTAGAAGCAGGGGACTTTAACCCCCAAAGGTAAGTTAAAATTTGAAATTATTTCAAATTTTTAAATTAATGTCAATGCAGGATAAAGGAAAGCCTCTAGCCTTCATCCCTTGTCTAAAGCACAGATGTAGCTGACTTAGTCAGCTACATCTTCAAGGGTTTTCGGCATTTCCCTTATAAAAACTTCACTAGTAGCATCAAAAATTATAACACAACCTATTGAAAATATCAAACTTTGCGTCTTTGCTCCTTTGTGCCTACCCTGCGGGATCTCTAAGAGAGATTGCGCGAAACATAAATTCATTTAACTTAATCGTCCATAACGGGCTGTCATCAGAGTTTCGGGATGAGATTGATTATATAACCAAGCCCACATTTGATCACCAAAAGAAAAATGCCACCATTCTCTAGGATTGCGTTGAAATCCAGCTTTTAACATTACATCCCGTAATAATTGCCGGTTAGCATTATAGCCTTGATGACTATGAATATAATATTCTGGATGCGATCGCTCGGACATCTCATCAATGGGTGAACCCATATCCACAATTGCCCCAACATCATTGACTAGAGTAATATCCACCGCAGCCCCCGTACTGTGGGGAGGAGGGGTGTTCATATCTAAACTGGGTACAGCCCAAATTTCATAAACCGCTGTCCATACATCTTCCCGTTGCTGGGGTAATAATTCCTTTTCCGTCAAACCCCGTTCTCGCAACGCTTCCCTAAAGCTGTAATCTACCATAAACTGCTGCACAGCCACAGGCCGATAAGCATCGAATATTTGAATAGACCAATGGGGATGTAGTAATTGTAAATGATTTTGCGCCTGAATTAAATTTTCAACAACACTTTGACGCAAGTAATAAGGTGAGTGTCCGCCATAATTAGCACCTAACTTTTGATAAGGGTGAGGAGATTCCACCGCAAACAATTCTAGAGGAATCTTAACTAAAGGTTCACCACATTCAATAATGGGGATTTGGTAATAAGGTCGCATTTTAATTGCTAATTTTTAACTCTTTTTTTAACGCTTGTGAAATTCTATGCTTTCAAACTCTGACTCTCTGAGACTCTGCGCCTGGAGCGTGTTAGCGAAGCGGGGGGGGAAGCCCGATAAAATCATATTCTGAATCAGAAATTCCCAAAAAACTATCCGTGTAATCCAGTAATCCCTTAAATCCGTGTTCACTCTTCATGCTGACAACAAGATTTTTCTTTCAGATCTGGAACAGGATCATAACCTCCTGGATGAAAAGGATGACAGCGTAAAATCCGCATAATAGCCATCCAGCTACCGCGAAATACCCCAAACTGTTCAATAGCTTGAATCGCATACAGAGAACAAGTAGGTTGAAAGCGACAAGTTGGGGGAAACAGGGGAGAAATAAAGAAGCGATAACCCTTAATTAGCCAAATCAATAATATTTTCATGTCCAAAGCTCATAAAGTAGAATTAAAGTTAAAAATACCTCTATTCCCTCATTGTTTAACACATTCCTCAGCTTAGAAAACCTTTCCCCATTGTCGCTGCAAATTGCCCCCGCTGCGGCTTGGGTAGGATTAATTATCTGCATTGCTTGGGTAGTTAGTCGTTTTACTGATAGCGAACCGGAAATCATTCGTAAAATCGTGCATATTGGCACAGGTAACGTAATTTTAATTGCTTGGTGGTTAGATATTCCCTCTTTTGTGGGAATTACTGCGGCAATTTTTGCGGGTATTATCACCTTGTTATCTTATCAATTCCCTATTCTTCCTGGTATTAATAGTGTCGGTCGTCAAAGTTTGGGAACATTTTTCTATGCTGTAAGTATAGGTGTTTTAGTGGGTATTTTTTGGTATTTACACCAACCCCAATATGCTGTTTTAGGAATTATGACTATGGCTTGGGGAGATGGATTAGCTGCTTTAATTGGGAAACGGTTTGGTAAACATAAATATGTGGTTTTTGGTTCTCAAAAAAGCTGGGAAGGTTCTTTAACAGTGACTTTAATTAGTTATTTTATTTGTGTAACTCTTTTACTGGTTACTCAAGGTAATATTTGGCAAACTTGGATGGTTTCCTTAATTGTCGCCGTAATCGCCACGATTTTAGAAGCCTTTTCTTTTTTAGGCATAGATAATTTAACAGTTCCTATCGGTAGTGCTACCTGTGCTTATCTGTTAAATCAGCTACTCTCTCATTACTGAATAATTCCTGATCTAGCAAAATAATTTTTCTGAAATTAGAGATATCTAAAAACATAGATATTTAATTTTCTGTTGAGTAGAAATCCGAATAAATTCATATATTCCGAGTTTTCTATAAAAACAACAAATATACATTGTGCAGATTTTATGTAAGCTAGGATTAATCTTTTAATAATACTATTCTAGTAATTAAAAACTATTTTGTCTCTACTTTTAGAGGTAAATTTGCAAACTTTATTTTCTACCCGTAGGTTTATGAATTCTTAGGCAACAATGCTTATAGTTGAGTTGTTAGGTGATGGAACGCCTAATTACGTAAGTGAGGCTAATAATTGTGTTAAATCAAATCAACGCATCCGATTTGCTTGTTGCTTTATCTGATCAACAACAAGAAATAGTGACTGGTGGGGCTGACTTTGAACTAGCTGCTAGTAACTATGCTAACAAGGGATCGCTCTTAATGGGAACAAGTGTTTCCGGTCCTCAAGGTAGCAGTGCTACTTCCGCAGGTAAGGCTAATACCATTCTAACTGCGGGACAAGATTTCTTAGGTTTAGGTGCAGACCTTCCTGCTGGTGTAGGGGCTTTAGGTCCAGCCGTATTACCAGGCAACGGTGGCGGCGGCGGTGCTGTACCTGCAATTGCCACCCCACTACCCCTACCTCCAGTTGCAAACGCAACTGGAACCGAAGCGATTCTTGCGTAAGTATGGGCTAGTAAGCCTATAAGTTTCCTTCCAAGCAGGACTCAACTAGTACCGCAGAGTGGAATTGAAAATAAACAACTGAAAATCAAAAAAGCAAATTACACCAGCTTTTTAAAGATTTTTAATGGTTAGTTATTTTCGCCGCTCTGCACTGCTAGTCAACAACTTTTTTAAACAACAAAGGGGGTTAGAGGAGATGACAATAACTTGCTCAACGTAAGTGAGGACTTTGAGAAAGTTTGATTCTTCTCCCCCATTTTCTTCACGCTTAATCCGCGTCGAAGATTTGAGAAAGATAATTCCCACAACTAGGGCATAACCATCTCTACCCCCTTCACTAAATTATAACCGATGATCAAATTAATTTTCACAATGTGAATAGAGAAATTTAATTGTTTTTATTGCTGTCAATTTATTACCTAAGATAGTTACTTCTCGGCTGCATGATAGTAGTAATTTCTATCTTAGGTGAGACTATTTTAGTCCTAATCAAAGGTGTAATCCCGTGAACTCCTTACAGAGTCAAAATAACAATTCTCCCTATAATTTAAATAACTCGACTACAGAGGATTTGCATATACTAGAAGCTAATGAGTTTCTCCCCCATATCGGTAAATGGATTCATATCGGTGGGGGGGTAATGATTAGTATGTTTGTAGTGGCTGTGAGTCTTAGTTCTGTCCTCTATTACAACATCACAGTTAAAGTCCCTGCAACTATCCGACCATTGGGAGAATTACGGTTAGTTGAATCTGGCATGACGGGAACTGTGAAAAGAATTGTCGTTAAAGAAGATCAGCTAGTAAATAAGGGAGAAATAATTGCTTATATTGATGACTCCCAACTGCAATCTCAAAAAAGACAACTGCAAAATACTATCCAGCAAAGTCAATTACAACTTATTCAAATTGATGCTCAAATTAATCAGGTCAATACTCAAATAATTTCTCAAACCAACTTAAATGAGCGAACAATTATAGCTGTACAAGCTGAATTGGCTGGAACTAAGCGCAACTATAACGATCAGCAAATTAAAGCTGGTGCGGAAATGACACAAGCTAAAATAGCGATAAATTTAGCAAATGAGCAACTAGCAAGATTACAAAAAGAAAGGGTATTAATAGCTACTGTAGAAGAAGCAGAAGCAGCATTAAAACTGGCTACTTTACAGCGCGATCGCTTACAGAGTATAGTTACATCAGGAGCAATATCTCGCAATTTAGTTGAAGAAAAAGAACAAGCTGTTAAATCGGCTCAAGCCAAATTGGAACAAGCTAAATCTAGCACTAAAAATCTCCAAGAAGAAAAAGAACAAGCTGTTAAATTAGCCCAAATAAACTTACAAAAAGCCAAAATTGCCGTTAATCCCAGTAATGCAAATGTGACAATTGCCTTAGAAAAAATTAGGCAGGAAAAAGCCAGAGGTGAAAGCAATTTAGCCGCTTTAAAAAAAGAACGAGAAACATTAATTCAGCAACGGTTAGAATTACAAAAACAACAGATTCGCACTCATCAAGAATTACAACAGTTAGACAATGAGTTAAATAAAAGTGTGATTCGTTCCCCAGCTAATGGCACACTCATGCAGCTCAAACTTCGCAATCCTGGACAGGTTGTCCAACTCAGTGAAGCTCTTGCTCAAATTGCTCCTGTGGATGCTCCTTTAATCATTAAAGCTCAAGTTTCTGCTAAAGATATTGACAAAGTAAAACCTGGTCAAATAGTACAAATGCAGGTTTCAGCTTGTCCCTATCCAGACTATGGAACTCTCAAGGGAACTGTAAAAACAATTGGAGCAGATGTTCTAGCAATTCCCCAAAATAATTCCATTATTAGCACACCCCAGGTAGCTACTTATCAAATAAATATTGAACCACAAAATCTATTTTTAGCAAAAGGAAATCATTTATGTGATCTCAAATCTGGTATGGAAGGACGCGCGGACATTATTTCTCGTCAAGAAACTATCATGCAATTTATTCTCAGAAAAAGTAAATTAATCACCAATTTATAAATAAGGATTGAGGTTTGGTTAAGTAATAGCACAACCCGACAAAAACAGCACAATAGAACAAAGACTTGCATAAAGTTGGGTTTCCTATCGTCAACTCAACCTACTAAACTTTTTTGGATAATTATGTTCAATATCTTTAAAAATCATCAAAATTATCAGTGTACTTTACAGTTAAGTGAAGAAGACTGTGGGGCAGCTTGTTTAGTTTCTATTACCAAGCACTATGGACGCTTTTTAAGCATGATTAAAAGCCGAGAAGCTGTGGGGACTGGACAATTAGGAACAACATTATTAGGTTTAAAACGAGGTTCAGAAAATCTCGGTTTCAATGCTAGAGCGGTCAAAGCTTCTCCAGAAATCATAGACAGAATTACAGAAATTACATTACCTGCAATTATCCATTGGCAAGGCTATCATTGGGTGGTTTTATATGGTAAAAAAGGCAAAAAATACGTTATTGCCGATCCGGCTGTGGGACTTCGTTATCTGACCAAAGAAGAATTAACCAATGCTTGGAATGGCGTAATGCTCTTATTAGAACCAGATCCAGACCGCTTTTTTGAACAACCCCAAGAACAATCAAAAGGTGGTATCACGCGGTTTTTTTACCGGATTTTACCATTTCGTGGTTTATTAACTCAGGTTTTAATGATTAATATTGTCCTGGGTTTACTAGCTTTAGGAACTCCTGTTTTAATTCAATTATTGACAGATGATGTTCTCGTGCGTGGAGATGTGCAATTACTCACTGTTGTAGTTTCCGCAGTCGTAGTTATGAGTTTATTTAGTGGAGGTTTACAAGTATTTCAAGCCTTAATGATTTCTCATTTTGGGCAAAGATTACAATTGGGTTTAGTCTTGGAATTTGGTCGTAAACTGCTGCAATTACCTTTAAATTATTATGAATCTCGTCGCAGTGGGGAAATTACTAGCCGACTGCGAGATATTGGCGAAATTAACCAATTAGTATCCCAGATTGTGATTGTTTTACCCAGCCAATTTTTTATTGCTGTGATTTCTTTTTGCTTAATGTTATTTTATAGCTGGCAATTAACAATAGCAGTTTTATTAATTGCTGCTTTTATGACTTTATCAACCTTACCTTTTTTACCAATTCTTCAGCAAAAAAACCGCAGTCTCTTGGTCTTAGGAGCAGAAAATCAAGGTGTTTTAGTCGAAACATTTAAGGGCGCACAGGTAATTAAAACTACAAATGCTGCTCCTCAATTTTGGGATGAATTTCAAAGTCGGTTTGGTCGTCTAGCAAATCTGGCTTTTAGTACGGTTCAAATAGCAATTATCAACGGGACTATTGCTAAAATTATATCTACAATTGGTGGTGTTATCTTGTTAGGATTGGGGAGTATGTTAGTAATTAAAGGCAATTTAAGCATTGGACAAATGTTAGCTTTTAATACTTTGCAAGTCAATGTTTTAGCTTTAATCAACTCATTAGTTGGCTTTGTTGATGAATATTTTCGTTCCCAAACAGCAGTTTCTCGATTATTAGAAGTTATTGATGCGACACCGGAAGTGGTGGGAGGAAGTCAAAAGCCAACTGCACAAATTTCTAGTGTGGCAGATATTAATTGCTCTCATCTTCAATTTCATCACGCAGGTAGAGTTGACTTGTTAGATGATTTTTCTCTTCAGCTTCCTGGAGGAAAAACTATTGCTTTAATTGGTAAATCTGGCTGTGGTAAAAGCACTTTAGCTAAATTATTAGCTGGTTTATATGTCCCAGATTCTGGTAATATTCGCATTGGTTTTTTTAATATCCAAGATATTGCTTTAGATTGTTACCGACAGCAAGTAGTTTATGTTCCCCAAGAACCTCATTTTTGGAGTCGGACAATTTTGGAAAACTTCCGTTTAGGTACACCTGATATTTCTTTTGAAGACATAGTTGAAGCTTGTGATATTGCTGATGCAGATGGTTTTATCAGTCAATTACCTAATAAATATCAAACCGTATTAGGGGAGTTTGGTGCAAATCTTTCTGGGGGACAAAGACAAAGATTAGCGATCGCTCGCGGAATTCTCACAAATCCACCTATACTTATTTTAGATGAAGCTACCGCCGGACTAGACCCCATGAGTGAAGCTCATGTTCTAGATCGTCTTTTGGAACATCGTACAGGTAAAACCACAATTTTAATTACCCATCGTCCTAGCGTCATTCATCGTGCTAATTGGATTGTTCTCATCGAAAAAGGTCAAGTACAAATTCAAGGGACTCCGCAGACATTCCTCTCAAAACCCGGAGAGCATTTACAGTTTTTAACTGTATAAATCAATATTGTCAAAGTTTTTATTTTCCTATTCCTTAGAGGATGTTTGAAAAGTGGTATTCCGTAATTTTCATCACATTGCTACCCCCCTTAGTCCCCCCTATGCTTTGGGGGGAAACAATAAAAATCCAGTTCCCTCCCCTTGTAAAGGGGAGGGTTAGGGTGGGGTAAAAAATATTTGATACATCAACCATAACTTTTCAAACACCCTCTTAGCCAAACTTAATTACTGATGTAAGGAGTAATAATATGCTGAAAAATACTCAATTATTTAGATATCTTTCCGATACAGAACAAGAATCTGTAGTTGGTGGGCAAATATTTCCCATGTTAGGTTTATTCAGTGAAGGTAAATTATTCTTCCAAAAAACCGATTTAGAAACTGAAGGAAAAAGTGATTTAAAACTTGCTTCAGGTGACTCTACCTCACAAACTAGCAAATATAAATTATCCCAAATTACTATGGCACTTTCTTTTACTTTTGGGTTAATAACTATTAGTTCTGGTGCTGATAAGTTAAGTAATTTATTTTCATAAAATAGCCAGATTTAAATTTAAATATTTTCTTGTAGGGACAGCTTTATTTTCTGCTCTACATTTTTTTATCTGAGTTAATAAATAACTTTTTTAAAATAAAATAAAGTATATAATTGTCTATTTTGAATTAAATAAATAAATAAATAAAATAAACAAACATAAATTAAAAGAGAGGAATTTATCTAAATATATATAACCTAAGAGCAATTCAAACTCTCAAAACCTGATAACTACAGGATCATTTATTTACGATAATAAATAGTTATAAAATAAGCATGAGTGATCATTAATTTTTAAATTGGTATTTTTGTTTATTTTTAATGATTAAAAAAGTCCAACTCCGCAGTGGGAATTAGACTATAAGTTGATTAACAAGGAACTGAAAACTCGATGAAAATCTATGGTTCATTAAGGTAGGCCAGTAACTCTTACATTGATAGTAGCTGGATAAGTTCTACCACCATAGCGAAACCTACCATTAGTCGTTATTGTTCCTACTTTACCTCCAGATATAAGTTGTTGTTCCTCTGTAGATAAATCAAAAAGTAAATCAGATTGAATCGTATTAACTGACATCACTCTACCTCATTTTTAACACTGATTTAATTAGCATTAGCTGGTTTACCAGCTAACAATTCAAATATAACTATCATGTATGAGAAAATCATGCTTCTAAAGTTAGAGAATATATCTATTTTGCATTGTCATTATAAATATATAATATTAACACTTAATACAGGAATAAGATTCACAAAAAACGCGTTTTTTTATGGAATTGACTATAATTTATTTCAGCCTAAAGTATGAGATAGTAATTCATACTTTTAGTTCTTTGATTTCTAACTTCAGGAGAAGTTAATTCTCTCACAATAGATTTATAAATAGAAGATAGGATTGCACACAGATAATACTTTCGTTTATTTAAGTGTGTAAAGTCTAACTATTTATTGAGGCTAACAATCATGTCAAATCAAGTCATTCAATCTGATTTAATTGTTGATTTATCTACAGAAGAACAGGAGATTTTAGCAGGAGGAAACTCTCAGCTATGCCCTGAAAAAGGCGGCAGTAGTCGAAATAAAGGCGGTAAAGATGGTGGGTTTTCCCCATCGGAAAAAAACGAAGATGACAAACCAAATAACGAAAATGATGGGGATGGATCGAAGTATAACTTTTTAATCAACCGTCCTATCTTTTATCGCCCCACTTATAATGTCAAACTCTAATTATTTATCTCTTGTTGCTGATTCCAGAATCCAGAAATAATTTTGAATTCTTAACAAGCGTAGAGTTCAAAAAACCGTCAAAATTATAGTCTAATTTTGCACCTGTTAAGGTATATCAATACCATAGGTGCATTTTATTTATGAATAAACATTATTTATAACAACGAGATTCTATCCTTATATGTATTTAAAAATTAATAGTCCAAAAGAAATAAAAATATCTTCTTTAAGATTCGCTTTATTTATAGCTAAGGGAGAATTAAAATTCTAGAAAACATAGTTATAAATAAAGCAATAGGTTTGCAAAACCTATGTTAAATAAATGAGGCTAATAATCATGTCTACTCAAATGACCACATCTAATTTACTTGTCGAATTATCCACCGAAGAACAGGAATTTTTATCTGGAGGAAGGAAAAGATGTTACAAGAAATGCTATTGGGTTTGTCCGAAATCTGACGATAGAGATAGAGATGGAGATGGAGGTCGTGGTGATAATGAAAATATGAGTGAGGAAGAATGATACAGCTAATCTCATCAACTCGGCAATTATTAAGTAGAGTTTAATAAATATATAGCTCCCTCAAAAATAATCAATTTTTGAGGGAGTTTCTTGTAACAGAGAAATATTAAATATTTATTTATAAATACTATGATAATTTTGATGTATTTATACTTTCAATCATTAAAAATTAATATATAAATCAAAAGATAGAAATTATGATTATTAATTTCCAACTAGGGAATCATTAAAAATATTCAGATAAAGCTTATAAAAGGATTAGGACTGAATCATATCGATCCTATTAAATAACGGAGGCTAATAATCATGTTTAATCAGAATACCAAATTTGAATTATTTGTAGAACTATCCGCAGAAGAACAACAACTTTTATCTGGGGGATGTTACCAATCACCTCCTCCTTCTTGTAAACCTAAAAAACAAAAATGTGGTTGTGACTCCCAAAAATATGATCAATATCCAGCTTCTGAAAGGGATGAGAGCTATCCTGAATCGAACTCTATGCCAAATTGTTAATACTCTTTTTTAGTGGGTAAAGTCTATAGACTGAGCTATTCTTAATAGTCTTAGTTTTCTAACCTTGTAGTTATAGGGTGAGGAGAAATTTTCAGATAACTTGCTTGATATCAAATATCAACAGTATCTTCTGCCAAAATTCGGGCGTAACTTTCTCCTCTCACCTTTTTTTACATGGCACTTTAGAATTGCCATAGCCTATCTATAGTTAGAAAATAAACTTATTTATGTGAACCAAAAGATATAAATTATAAACTGATATTTATAACTATAGAATCATTAAATTAGTGATAAATATCTTTATAAAAGAAGCATGGTTGTCCGAAGCCTAATAAAAAATTAATTGAGGTTAACAATTATTATGTCAAAGCAAAATATTCTATCTCAAAAGATTCCATCTGATTTAGTTGTAGAACTATCCATAGAAGAACAGCAACTTCTATCTGGTAGTGGTGGTCATAGACCTCGTAACTGGAGTCGGGGCTGGGTCTGGGGACGGAGACCCCGCCGTCACTGGTAATAAGTTAGCCTAATTTATTTAGATTTTAATACTCATATAGCTCATTCAAAAATAATCAGTTTTTGAGTGAGTTTTTTTAACAGACAAAAATTAAATATATATACGTCAAACAATGGAAATTCTAATTATTAGTTTATAACTATAGAATGATTACATTGATTGAAAATACCTTTATAAAATAAGCATGGGTGGATAGCACTCAATCAAACAATTGAGGTAAACAGTCATGCCAGGTCAAATTATCTCATCTAAGTTGTTGACAGAATTATCAGCAGAGGAACAGGAAGTTTTAGCTGGCGGATATCGCTGGTGTCGTCGTCCTTACAGACCCTACTACGGCTATGGCCGCCCCTATTATGGTTCTGGTGACGGCAGGGGCAGCCCCTACTATCGCTGCTAAACGAATGAAATCCCATTGTAAGATCAGCTAGTACAGTACAGCGTAAGTAAGATAACCATTAAAAGTCCCTAAAAAGCTTATACAATCTGCTTTTTAATTTTTAATTGTTAATTTTTAATTCCGCCCTGCGGTACTAGTTGCTTATTCTTGAAGGTTGGGGATAGATTGATATTGATCAATAATCCAATCCAGTAAAATAGGATTAACTAAATCAGGAGCTTCATCTTGAGGACAATGTCCCACACCTTCTAAAGGAATAAACTTTTGAACTTGGGGAAAATTGGCTAACTCTTGGCCTAAATCAATAGGTTCCCAAGGGTCAGCCGTTCCCCATAAAATAATTACTGGACAGGATAATCTAGGTAATAAGTCTTCCGGTAAAGGACCACTAGAATAAGCAGTGAACGCCAAAAATACAGCAGCAGCCCCAGGATCTTTTGCTGGTATCATCAAAATGTCAACTAACTCATCTGTCACCGTTTCCCCGTTAGCATAAGCCTGTAAAAGAATCTTTTTAACTGTTTGTGGTTGAGCTAGGCGATTGAAAAAGAAATCACCTATTGGTTTAATCGCCAAGAAATTTTGGAGAATTGGCGTACCAAATCGCTTTAGCCAAGGTAAATTTACGCGTTTACGATCATGTAATAACCGCAAAGAACAGTTAAGCAAAGCAGTTCCCAAAGCCATATCCGGGTTAATTACCGCCGCTTGCATAGCCACAATACAACCAATAGAATTACCTACTAAAAATGCAGGTTCACCCACCACTTCCCGACAAAAATCTGCTACTTGTTGTCCCCAAGTTTCTAGGGTATAACTAATTTTTTCCCCTGGTATGGGTTTAGCTGAACCACCAAAGCCAATTAAATCAATCGCATAAACTCGGCAATTTGCCGCTAAGGCTGGAATGTTTTTGCGCCAATGTAACCATGACGCACCAAAACCATGAATCAAGATCACAGCAGGTCCAGTAGTACCTTGAGTTTGGTAACAAATAGAGAAATCTTGCCAAGTCCAGGTTTTTGGAGAAGTTTTCATGGTAAATGCAATATTAATAAATGAAAGTTTTTGCCGAGCGTCATCACTTAAATTTCCCCTATATGTGGGACTCAACTCAAGATGTTACCCGCAGTTTTGGTGTAATTAGTCCACCTACAGCCTTTTCGATAGATAGCAATGAGATTATTCGCTATCAAGGGCAAATAGATGAACACACCCAAACAGCATCAGCGCAGGGAGTGGATTATTTAGGAAATGCGATTATACTCAAAACGGTTGGGACATGGACTTTTGTAAAATCAGGAAAAACCTAGATTGGTAAGGCTTTAGCATTGCTAAACCCCTACCCGCTTAAATCAAATAATTAAGCCGTGTTGAGTATACTTGTTTATTGCAAGATTAGCAAATACAGCCAGCCCAAACCGAACAAATGGGAACTTTATATAAATAACAGGCAACCTAAATAGAGACAGATAGTCACTGTACTGCTATCTTAAATTGGAGGCAATTGCAACTTTTTTGATAAAGCAGAACTTCATGGGAACGAATTACCGACGGGTTTTACTTAAACTGAGCGGTGAAGCCTTAATGGGCAACTTGGGCTACGGCATTGATCCAGAAGTGGTCGAGGGAATAGCCAAGGAAATAGGAGAGGTGATAGCCACTGGTGTCCAGGTGGCCATCGTTGTTGGTGGTGGCAATATTTTTCGAGGCATTAAAGCAGCATCAGCAGGTATGGATCGGGCAACCGCTGACTATATCGGCATGATTGCCACAGTCATGAACGCCATGACCCTGCAAGATTCCCTAGAACGGATGGGAATTCAGACAAGGGTACAAACCGCCATTGCTATGCAAGAACTAGCAGAACCATACATTCGCCGTCGTGCCATTCGTCACCTTGAAAAAGGACGGGTGGTAATTTTTGGGGCTGGTTCTGGTAATCCCTTTTTTACCACAGATACGACTGCGGCCTTACGAGCAGCAGAAATTGAAGCAGATGTGATTTTTAAAGCTACTAAAGTAGACGGCATTTACGATGCGGACCCCAAACTCCATCCTGAGGCCAAGCGTTTTATTACTCTTACTTACGCCCACGTTTTGGCTAAAGATTTGCGAGTCATGGATAGTACCGCAATTGCTCTATGTAAAGAAAATAATCTCCCTATTTTAGTATTTGACCTAACGGTGCGAGGTAACATCCACCGGGCAGTCATGGGAGAATCCATTGGTACTCTTGTGGGAGGTTCTTGTGAAATTAGCTGAAGCTGAGAGCATGATGCAAAAAACCGTTGAGTCCACTCAACGGGCTTTTAATACAATTCGTACTGGTCGCGCCAATGCGAGTTTATTGGATAAGGTACAAGTGGAGTATTACGGTACACCAACTTCCCTAAAAGCACTGACAAACATTAGCACACCAGATTCTTCAACCATCCTGATTCAGCCCTACGATAAGGGCAGCTTGAATATCATTGAAAAAGCTATCTCTCTGTCGGATGTGGGTTTAACTCCCAGTAACGACGGTAGTGTGATTCGGTTGAATATTCCCCCACTAACTAGCGATCGCCGGAAAGAATTTGTCAAACTTGCGGCTAAGTACGCAGAAGAAGGTCGTGTAGCAATTCGCAATATCCGTCGTGATGCTAACGATTCCATTCGCAAACAGGAAAAAAGTGCCGAAATCTCCGAAGATGAATCACGAGATCAACAAGACAAACTCCAAAAACTGACCAACAAGCATACAGAAAAAATCGACCACTTGCTTGTAGAAAAGGAAAAAGAGATCACCACCGTCTAAGAAAGGCAAGAGGTAAAAGGCAAAAGGCAAGAGGATTGTAATTTTTATTTCTCTTTGCCCCCGCTTTCCCTCTTCCTCTATTCTAGAAGTTAGAAGTCACCGAGTCAGGAGTTCGATAAATGTTTCAATTGTATGATTGGAATGACCAATAGTGAATGTTTTCATAATTTGTTATTATGGGGAATAACACTGAATTACAATTATTTACAGGCATTTTAACGGTTATAATGTCAAAATGCAAATATACTTTTTACACTGAACTAGGCAACTTGCAACGGTTTTGTAGGAAGCATTCTGGGTTCTGGTAATACTTGATTTTCTTGAGTAAGCATCTCAACAAAAGCCTCAATTACTTCCTGACCATTTCTAGCTGCTTCTTCGTAAGTTTTACCATGTGTATGAAACTGTTGCCAGGGAAATTCAGGTAAGTGAACTAAAAAAAGTTGATCCTCTTGTGACCATTGAATTACCATGCTGTAGTGATAAATCATTCTTCACCTTCCTTATTTTCTAGTTCTTCCAGCTTTTTCAGCACCCGCTGAATGTTTTTTTCTAAATATAACGGAGCATCATCTCCATCTTTTTCCGGTATATTTAAAATCATAGTCAACTTCCTTTTTTACTCTTAATTTTGGTGAGAATATTACCCAAATTAGAGTAATATTCTTTGTTTAATATTCTACAAATCTATGGCAACTATTCCTCTATTATTCATGTTCTTATCTTTTTGAAAAGATTCTAAAAAAGTATCATAATAGTTAGCACAAGCTGATGCAGGAAAAATTTCACCTCCATAGATTTTCTTTTGTGACAATCTTTTATTCCTACCAGCATCTAATAAGTTTATATCTAAATTAGATATAATGATCATGCTGTTGTCCTGAAGACGTGCATTCATAATTATTTATTGATTATCTCTCCAATTCTCCAAAGAAAAACCAATTACAGTTTGGATTCTGATAAAATCAGTATCAGCCGAAACTAACGTTAATTGATTACGAATTGCTATTGCTGTTATCCAAAGATCATTTTCATCAAAACCTAATTGAGTGATTTTAGTCGTTTGCCGTTTAGTTTTTTGCTTTGGTCCAAATTTGTTAATTAATCCTGCTTTTATTTGTCCATAAATTTTAGCAGTTACATCATCTACATAATAAATTCTAATATCTGCGATAAATTGCTCAATACGAGTTAAATTTTCTTCCTTATAACTAGAATTTTCTGCCATATAAGTTAGCTCACCTACTGTTATGATAGTAGTAGCTATATCGGTTTCTCCAACTTCCTGTATATAATCCAGAACCGTCTGATTTTTCAGAAAAATTAAACTACAATGATTAGTGTCTAAAAGATACATCACTCAAAAGGATTAATACGATTATTAATTTTCACTTTACCTCTAGTTTCAGAGACTAACTTCAGACATTCTTCCAAGTCGTCTCCTACCCACGTACCAGCATGACGTAAAATTGAACGTCCTGAAGCTGGCTTATAGTTAGTGTTTTCTGATAAACTTGTTTCTTGTTTATATTTAATAAATTCCACAAATTCATCAATAAATTTCAAATTTTCTGGTGAGATAGTTAATAAATTTTGTTCGATTTTTTGTCTTAATTCAAGAGAGTTCATAATTTTGACCTCCTAATTACAATTAATATTTTTTACTTTTATAAATACTGATTGTGATCCTATAGAATTTATAGCATAAATTCGGGTTTCTGAAAACTTTATTGCAAAAATTATTTGTCTGAATCAGGATATCCAGGATTTGAGGATTTACAGGATGTATTTCAGATTTACTACTTGACCAATTGTTTAATCTCCTGCTTTCTCTCCTGACGTTTATTCTCAATTTGAGTTAATATCTCATGTTTAGACTGGTCAAAATTCCTCAATTATTGCTGATTATTTTCAATTATCATTTAATTCCTCATTATAGAAATTTATAGCTTCATCAATAAAACAGGTGTAGAATTGTTGAGGATAATATGGTTCTATAAATGTTTCAATTGCATGATTGGAATGACCAATAGTGAATGTTTTCATAATTTGTTATTATGGGGAATAACATAAAATTAAATAACTATAATTAACTCGGTTGAGCATAATATACACACATTAATAAGCAACTTGGGTTATTATTAGGTGTTTTTTGCTACTTGGGTCGAAAATAAAAAAATCCTTCCTTCAAAAATAACCTACTTCTAAAACATTACTCTCATCTAAACCTTCATTTTTTAACAATTTACGAATATTATTGATAAGGTGCTTAAAAACTTCGACTCTAAATGGATTATTTTTCAAGTATTCGATGTAATAATCTCGATAATCGAGACGGCCTTCATAAGTAGCAAAATTTCCTCTAATATTAGAATTAAGCCTTTTGGCTTTTCTTAAAAGAATCACCTCATCAATATCCGTGGGAGCAGTGCTGATAGGGGACATATCTAACCATTCACATAAAAGAAAATATTTTGCTCCTGGAACTGCGGTTTTTACATCATGTGCAGTTGCACATCCTTCTTGAAACATTGTTTTATCAAGATTAGTCTTACACTCTACAGCAATATAGGACAGATTAGTAATTATACTTTTTTCTTGTGTAAAATCAGGAAAATGAGATGCTTTTAAATATAGTTTTCTAGTAATTGCAAAATCTTGGTTTTTACTTCTGACGCTTAAACCACCTCCTAAAGCTGGAAAAGTTAAACTGGACTCAAAATAAACAGATGAAAATGTCTTAATTGGTCCAATATCTACTGCTAAGTTTTCTATCTCTGGTACGATAACGGGGTTAATTAGATAAGGGAGAAATTCCTCAATTATAGTATTATCTAATTTTAATTGTCCTTTATTTCTATATAAAAAATCATTAGGGCTATCAAAAATAAAATCAACATCTATATAGTTTTTATAATCAATGAGCAACTTTACTAAAACATTTAACATTTCATCGGCTGTAAGTAACGATTTTACAGTTTTTGTTAAATTATTAAGCCATTGGTAATAAATATCAATTGTTTGAGCAACTCTAGGTTTATCATTAACTGGAAGTTTAGAATTATTAAGTAATGCGTTTAGTTTTTCTATATGAGGGTTAGGATACTTTTTCATGAGAATTTAAGTGCAATTTAATGGAAATTATCAATTTTTAATATAGGTGATTTATGAACCAATTTAGCACGTATTTTGGCATCAATTATTTCTTCATAAATATCTCCTTCTGCATTTGGTAAAACTGCTGTTAAAACCTCTGTTGCTACTTCAATCGCAAAATTATCATCTGCTATTTCATAATTGTTGATGGGTAATAAATGTAAAATATCTTCAAAAATTATTTCTCCAAATTTATTTTGAAATTTTCTTTCTTGCAGTAAATCAAGTTCAAACCCAGCACCACCAATAGCCAAAGCCGCAACTAATTTACTATTTTCAAATCTCACACCACGTACACTAGATTCTCTCCCAATAACAATAATTACTCTACCATGTTTACTAATTAACCTACGAATTTCTTTAAGAACATCCAACATATCTAGAGCGTATTGAACAACAGTTAAAAACCTATTTTGACGATGTTTTCTATTTGCACCTATTTCTGATTTAGCTATTTTCAATAAATCCCATCCTAACATCTCCATTACTATACGATTATTTTGATGGTAGTTAAATACATTAATATAAGGAGGAGATGTGATCACAATATCTACACTATTATCTGTCAAAGGAATATAGCGTGCATCCTGATGAATTACCTGGCATAGCTGTGGAGAATAAGGAAGAGATTTGATAATATTTATATGTTTTTTTAATGACTTTTTAAAATCAAGTAAATTTCTTGGTTGTCTTTGCTGGCTATAGTTAATAATGGCATTAATCAGTAAATTGTATAATAGTTCTTCACTACCAGCTTGTTGTAATATTTGAAAAATAAATTTTTCTTCTAGTTCATGCTGCTGTAAATGTTTTTGTTCTTCAGCAAAACAGTAAAAAAATAAATCTCCTGTAAAAGGTAATAAGTTTTCATCAACAATTTTTTCTGCTAACTTAATCAACCTTTCCCGTTCAAGAGTTTTGAGATTTACAAAATGAGCAGTTTTAGCCATTTCTATAGCAGCAGGATTTATATCAGTGCCATAACAAGATAAACCTTGACGTGCTGCTTCAAATAAAGTTGTTCCACTACCTGCAAATGGATCTAAAACTACACTATCAGGATAACTGTAAACCTTTAAAAATAACTCTACTAACTCTGGTGAAAACTGACCTCTCCAGGGTAAAATACTTGTTCTAGTTTTATTTTTTAAGTCCAGTTTTTCTTGGGAAATATATTTTTTATCATAGGAAATCATATTAATTCTATTAAAAATATCAACTATTGAACTTATGGCTGTTGACAATTTTTTATCCTCCAATCTTTTGCAAAAATGTTTTTGATGCAGTATATAGTATACTACACCCTGACCGAACTCTTTACCCTCTGGCGCGAAACTCCATAAAAAAAGCGGGCTAACCGCTTATTAGAAGGTTAACCCGTTTCACTTTGGGAACGCGCTAGAGAAATTGTTACTGCAATACCAACTTAACGTTAGCGTTTTGCAGACCGCGCTGTTTTACTTCAGCCAAAGTCTTGTTAACGGCATATTTTTGATTGATAGAGTTGATCAACTCGGTCTGGTTGTGCTTCTTAGCAACACCCCATAAGTCAGCAATGAGGTCAAAAGAACCGTCACTGTTACGAGACCAACCTAGATCGTACTCGCCTTCCAATACAGCAACGATGTCGGAACGGAGACGCTGACCATTATAACCACGAACATCAGCTTCAGTCTTGACGCTGATACCTAAGTCGCGCAAAGAAGACTTGAGAATTTCGGCATCGGTGATCTTGGTACGCAGAGTGCTAAAGTGAGACATTTGGGTTTCCTCCAATAAGAAGATTGATGAGAAAAACGACAACGGTTCTTTTTCAGCGAAGCCGCATTAATTGGGAACGGCTTTTTTCTATCTGTTAGCCTTGTGACTAACCTTTCCCCCCTGACATTTCAGAGGAAAGCTTTTAAAACTCCATGCGCTGATATTCAGCAACAGAGGAGGCTGCGGGTCTAGCACGCTGTCTGGCCCAGTCTCTTAAAGCTGTGACCTGTTCTTGCATCGTTCGTGACAGCGGCAAAGTAGACTTCAATGCAGCAATAATATCTAATTGGGTGAACTCCCGATCTTGGGCGAAGGCTTCATACATAGCCGCCACTATCGCTTGTTCAATTTCTGCCCCGGAGAAGCCATCGGACATTTTTGCTAGTTGTTCTAGGTCAAATCTAGCAATTTCCTCCCGACGTTTGGTCAGGTGAATACCGAAGATATCCTGACGTTCTTCCGGTGTGGGCAGATCCACAAAGAATATTTCATCAAAGCGACCTTTCCTTAAAAACTCTCCAGGTAGGCGTTCTACGCGGTTAGCAGTCGCCATTACGAAAACTGGAGATTTCTTTTCCTGCATCCAGGTGAGGAAAGAGCCGAAAATTCTGTTTGATGTCCCCCCATCAGAATCGCCAGAACCACCGCTACCCGCAAAGGATTTATCCAATTCGTCAATAAACAGAATCGTGGGGGAAATTGATTCTGCTGTTTTCAGGGCGTTCCGCAGGTTGGCTTCACTTCGACCCACCATTGAGCCGTCGTAGACCCGCCCCATATCTAATCTCAGAATTGGTAAACCCCATAAACGGGAGGTAGTTTTGGCAATGAGTGACTTACCACAACCAGGAACACCGAGAATTAACATTCCTTTTGGTTGGGGCAACCCATACTCTCTCGCTCTTTCTGTAAAGGCGTTGGAGCGTTGGGTGAGCCAGGTTTTTAATTCTTCCAAGCCACCCACAGCATCAATGGTTTCATCTTCTTCGATGTACTCCAAGATACCGTTGCGGCGGATGAGTTGCTTTTTCTCGGATAAGACAATATCAACTTCATTTTCCGTTAATTGCCCAGTTGTTACCTGTGCTTTGCGGTAGACTTTCTCAGCTTCATCTTTAGTTAGACCTAAAGCGGCTCTGAGTAGCTTTTCTCGCGCCTCGGTTGTCAGCCGTCGTCCACGATTTTGCTCTTGATGGGCGGTTAAAACTTTATTTAACTCAGCCATGTCAGGCAATTGAAAATCTAAAACAACAACTTCTTTTTCTAGTTCGATAGGAACTTGTTGCACAGGGGACATTAAGATAATGTTCTTTTGCGTTCCTTTGAAACTAGCGATCGCGTCCCGGAGCGATCTGGTTGTTGCCGGCGCATCAATAAAGGGATGTAAATCTTTAAGAATAAATATACTGGGTTCTTTTTGCCGAATAATCCAATCAATGGCTGCTTCGGGAGAGACAGTATTGTGTTGAGTGGTATTTCGGGGTTGACCGTACTCGACGATACCGTGAGTTACTGTCCAAATATATACTCGTCTTTGGGGTTTTAAATCTTGGGAGACTTTAAAAATTGACTGCTCTGCCCGCTCTTCCTCGGAGGTCACAAGGTAGATTAAAGGGTATTGAGCTTGAATTAAAATATTGAGCTCTTCTTTCATACTATCGACCTACTTGAGACCTTATAGAGACAGTACCGATCAGCGATCGCATGGCGTTAAGCCAGACTATTAATCATCATTAATTCCTATCTAACAAGGAACTAATTCTTCCTCACCCTTGGGATGGGTTTCTTCTTTTTCTCTACCATCAATGGATAGATGGTCTTGTCCAATGATTCCTGGTTGGTTGCCCAAGTTCACGAGTTCACCATCACGCAGTACGAGTGAAGTTTCACAGGTGGGACAGGAATAAATCCGGTGAGTTCGCCCATGAGCAGACGCTTCTATTTCTTCTACTAATTCTGAGTTGGTCAGGTAGAAACTGAGCGCCCGTTCTGCGAGGTCTGACATGGGTTCTGAGTCAACAGCAGAACGAATTTTAAGTCTTCTGTGCAGTTCCGGTGATAAATATAACGTAACCTTTTGCTTAGTTTGCATACAACTTTCTAGTGGTCTTACCCGGGTATGTATACCACCTTATCGGCTCTTTTCTCAGTTGTCAAGATGGTAAAGCGTTTTAACCGCAATTTTGTTACATTTCGTAATATAGCTAGGTTGACTACGTTTTTCTGTCTGATAGCGTAGCGTGGCGCAAGCCATATCAGGATGTCCAGGATTTAGGGATTTTCAGGATTTTTGTGGGGATTTGGATTTTGTCTGGATATATTTCACAAAGCGGTATGTACTCTTTGTGATAATCTGGTGAAAATATTAGACCTCTTGCAAAATTACTTTTATGTTATAGTTGGGGGTTGGCATTTTGGAACTGCTAAATTTAACTCATAGTTATAAATTGCTGCTAGTAAATTACAACGCAGACCATAACGACGACGGCGATTACGATATCTATCACCAAAAATCTTCAAAATTTTCAGGCGGCGATTGACGTGTTCAATGCCAATTCTTGCCTTTGCTAAAACACGATTATAGTCTTTTTCTCAAGTGGAAAGTTCCCTCTTTTTAGGCTTTTTCTTGGGAGTGTAACTGTTGCTATGATAGTGGTTAATTCCTTGATAACCACTATCGTGTAAACCTTGTATTTCTGGATGAAAATGAACCCCACTAGCTTTGAATAAGGCAAAATCATGACAGCGCCCCTTACCAAAAAAAGTACAAATAATTTCTCCTGTTTCTTGATTAATAATCAATTGGCTTTTAAGGGTGTGACGTTTTTTCTTTCCTAAAAAAAATTCCTGTTGTTTTCTTTTTGGACGTTCAATAGGTGTTTCAGTTACATCCATTACCACTACTTCAGGTTGGCTCAAACCACCTGATAGTTTGAAATTCTTTGAGAGTTTTAACCATTTTCTTAAAAGTCTTTCTTCTCACTCCAAAGCGACGCTTAAATGCTCTTGGTTTTAGTTGTTGGATGGATTTATAGTTCATTTTTTCATCACCTCAGATTCTGATAATGACAGAATTTGATTTTATCTTTTTTTGGTGATGTTTTTTATGTCAGACGTTCCGCGATTACAACTATCGCTACAAATACCCCAGGTATCAATCTTTTTAGTTATCTCACCCCATTAAGATTAAAAAAATCAACCATCATAACACAAAATCAATTCTGCAAGAGGTCTAATGAATAGTAATCTCAAAACTGGATTTTTGTTATTCGTCTTAATTCGACAAATATTTTTCAGACGATAACTAGTTTCAATGCCAAATCTTTTTCGATAATCTTGATAGATATAATTTAAATTTGTTTTGACCTTATGAGCAACATAAACAAAGTATTGAACTCCATGCTTTTTATGCTTTCCCTTTCTATATTTACAGACAATCCATAAATCAAATGTGACGAAATCATCTTTGTCTCTTGTAATGGTATACAGCACTTCCCGGTGTTATGAGGTACATATCTAGCGGGCAAGACTTGTACTGAGCTTGTCGATAGCGCAGCGTGGCGTTAGCCATAGTATGCCCGCACTACAAGAGTTTCATGATTCAACTTTGTACCTCATAAGAGCGGAAACCGCTGTAACTTGTCACCAATGTCGCAGGTTAGTGTTTATTGTGGAGCTAATTTATACAACTCTTATGTTTGTACTATCTTTATAGTAATGCTTATACTGTTCATATTAGATAGCTACCAAACTCCATTAGCAATGAGTTCTATCACGCACGCCGCTACTGTTGCTGTACAACGCAATTTAAAACAACTGTTTCCTAATTTGATTAAACGTAATTCAAAAACACCTATCTGTAAATACCTCTAAAACAGCCAATATCACCTTTGCATGACTGTCTGTACCTGAAACTCAAAAGAGAGGCATTACAGGTCAATATAGCGTGAGTAGTTAGCTGATGGCATGATGAAACTACAGAATAAGGTATTTATATAAGGCTATCTTATAGATAAATGTTACTTAATAAGTATTCCTGTTATGCAACTACTATGCAAGTTCCCATCTGTAATGAGATACTGGTAGAGTACAGCCAACTTATGCAAGCTACCAGAAGTATTGAATTCCCGTCATTTTAAAAAGCCCGTGACGAGGATTGAACTCGTGACCTCACCCTTACCAAGGGTGTGCTCTACCACTGAGCCACACGGGCGAAATAGAAGCTAAAAATAAGATTTAAAATGCTGTACATTTGTTTATAGCACAGCATTTATAATTCTTAATTTCTGTAGGATATGGGCCGAGCTGGATTTGAACCAGCGTAGGCGTAAACCAACGGATTTACAGTCCGTCTCCATTAACCACTCGGACATCGACCCGTTTGTGTCCCACGCTTAACTATAATAGCAGTAGTCTCTGGGTTTGGCAAGGGGTTGGAGAAAATATTTTTGGATAAAGTCTGAATCCTTTACTCCAAAGTAGTTTCCGAGATTTACGCGATTAGTTCTCCATTTTTTTGTAGAGAGTACAAGCGGGTTAGAAGTTCAGCTTGGGGGAAAAAATTCTAGCCGATACCGATATAAAGCCACTGGTCGAGAACCTGCGGTAAAATAATCAGGATCTTGGGGGGAAAGGTAGACAGCAGTTACTTGATCTGCGGTAATGGCTGGAGATGGTGTAGAAAGCTTTTGATAGGCTGTGGTTGATTCTACAGTATTCAAATATGGACGATAACTGCCTTTAAATAATTGTTGGAAAACTTCTGTGGTGATGAATTGATTATCTGCTGTTGTTTCTGTGGCGCGATCGCTGATAATAGAAATTAATTGCCGTTCACCCCGCAAAAATGTAATTTGACGATTGGGAGATTGAGGATCTACTTTGGATGATAAAACAGCCTCATTCCCTAAATAAGCTCTGGATAGGTTTAAACTATTAAATTCTCTATCTGCAACTAATATTGATGCTTGCTTTTGGAAGTTAGCAAAAATTTTTAACCCCGAATTAGTTGGTTTAACTTTTATGAATTTAACTAAAAAACTAATTGGTTGATTTAATTGACTACGATTACCTTCAAAGCCTGGTGTCACTATATCCGGTGCTAAAGGTGCGGCTAAATCTACTAATGTGCTGGTAACTTTCCAAGTCCCAGACATCCATTCTGGGTAAACTAAATCTCCTTTGGCTGGTTTGACTGATGTTAATTTTTCCCATTGGGGGAATTTGGCTAAATTTTCTGCTAATTCTCCAGCTTGGGCTTGATTATTTCCTAAGAACAAAAAAAGCATTAAGCAAAAGCTAATAATTATTTTTATCACCATATTCAACAATTAATAATATTCATTTAGTTTAGATCCCCAACTTCTTTGAGAAGTCGGGAATCTAGGGATTTCAAAATTATAAGGTTTCTAGGGCTAAAGGTTGCCAAATTTCCCCATACTTTTCTTTTAAAGTTTGCCAAGCTTCTACTTGTCCTAGTTCGTATTCTCCAGGTTTACCCCATTGCAGAAAGAGGCTTAATGCAGGTTTTTCTTCTGCATCTAAAAACCGAATTGCATAGGTTGTAAAATTCCCTCTTTTAGCTTCACCTGTTTCAAATTTCACTTGTTGAATCATATCCATATTCAAATGAAATTCAAAGCCTTCGGTGTGCATATTCGCATATTTACCTTTTGGTAATTCGGCGTAATATAGCTTTTCTATTTTTCCTCTAGCTTCTAAAACAGCGGCACTACTGGTGACAATTAGGCGCAAAGTTCCCAAGGTTTCACAAGCTTCTAAAAATTCTTTCAATGTTGTTGTCATCATTTATGTTGAATATGAATTAGTTGACGTGATGGAAAATGAATAAATAACTTCTGGCTATAAAAGTTTATAACATGATTGGACTCAAATTGCTATCATGAATAAATATGATAAGTAGGTCGGCGTTAAAAAATCAATCTATGTAACGAAATATAAATTAACGAATACCTTATAAATAGGGTGTTTCACGGTTTTTACAAAACTAAACATATATCGATTTTATTGGGCCGACTTACTTATGGTAAATTGTTCTCTTGAACATGAGATTTATTTATGAAAATTCAAAGCCTTAAACTCAAACATTTTAAGAAATTTCGAGATCAGGAATTAGATTTTACTGATCCAGAGACAGGTTTAGCACAAGATTTAATTGTTCTCATTGGGATGAATGGGGCTGGAAAAACCAGTATATTACAGGCGATAGCGGCAATACTAGGTACAGCCACAGGAAGATTGAAAAAACCTGCTGATTTAGATTGGCCAGGGTTTAACTATGACTTGCTGGGTAGAAATTGGCGGGGATTTCCATCTCATGTGACTATAAATATACAATTTTCTAAATCAGAACTACAAGCTGTAGGCGAATTTCAACAAAAATTACAAGAAATGGGTCGTGATTTACTTCCTCCTGCCCAAAAGCATCTTGTTACTTTAAAATGGCAAGGAGACGATGTAAAAGCAGATAGCGCGGCTGAATTATTTCAATTTAAAGGACGACAATACGCTAAACAATTATTTCGTTCTGAAGGGTTTCCAGTTTTTGAAAAAGTGGGTACGGTTTTTTGGTACACAGAACAGAGAACTGCAACTAGTTTAACTCCTGAAGATCCAGAAAACAAATTAGAAATTACAGAGGATATTTTACGTGATCGCCTAGCAAAGTGGCAAATGGTTCATCAAAAGAATAATAAAAATTTTCGACCAGGACAAAAAGATTTATACGCAGAAATGGAAAGAATTTATCAAGCAGTTTTTCCAGGGCGTGTATTTCAAGGTGTGGAAATACGAGATAATATTGATGAAATTTTTAGTGAACCTTGGTTTTATCTCTATGATGGTAAAAACTACTATGAAATTTCTGAAATGTCTGGGGGAGAACGTGCTATTTTTCCTATGCTTATAGATTTTATGAGTTGGAATATTCACAATTCAGTTATTTTAATTGATGAAATTGAATTACATTTACATCCACCGATGCAACAGGCATTATTGAGAGCTTTACCGAAATTAGGTAAAAATAATCAGTTTATTATTACAACCCATTCTGATTATGTAGCTCAATTAGTACCTGAGTCATCTATTATCAGAATTGAGGAGTAATTGCATTGTGGGAGTAGTTAATAATAAAGTTATTTTCTGTGAAGGTACGCTCGACAAAGACCTTATTAATCAGCTATTAGGAAATTTATCAAATCAGATCACTATTGTTCCTACTGGTGGAAAGTTTAATTTTTCAAATTTTGTTCCAGGTTATTTATATCAAAATACAAATATTGAAAATAATAAAAATAAGCATGAGAAAAAGGAAAATACCCAAAATTACCTAATTTTTAGGGATCGTGATTTTGATATTGAACCTACTTCAGAAATTAAATTACTACAAATAGATAAACTAAGAAATCGAGCTTTTCTTTCTCATCGTACCTGTATTGAAAATTATTTACTTAATCCTGAACTTATTCATGAATATTGGTCAACACAATATGCAAATAATTTAGAAAATCCTATTTCTAATAATAAGTGGGGTCATAAAGATTCCCCTGGAGTTGATGTTATCACTAAATGGATAGAAGATGCTGCTAGGATTTTGCAAGATTATCAAGCTGTAAGATGGGCTTTGGGTAATTTATGCCAACTTACCGCTAGTAGAAAACAATTAAAAACGAGATGGATTAAAGGTACAATCCCCAATTCTCTAACCTTATCTGACTGCGAAGAAAGGGCTGAGTCTTTAATTAAAGACTTTACAAATACAGTTCAAGAAGTCACAATAGATAAATTTAAAAACAATCTTCATAAATATTTACAACTCTTTGATCAAGAGGAATTTTGGATACAAAAACAATATTTAATTTGGTTTGATGGCAAAGATATTCAAAAGGCAATGGACAAAGTTAGCAAAGATAAAAAACTCCCATATAGATCATATAATAGATCCTATATTTCTATGGATCATTTTTCTAAATGGGCAATTAATCATATTGATATTAATCAATATGATGATTTAATTGAATTAAAAAATAAAATAGAACAGCTATAGGTGGTCAATAACCATTGACTACTAACTACTGACTACTAACTAGTATATAACTAATTTACTACGTTTCGTATTTCTCATACGCAGCAACAATTCGTTGCACTAAAGGATGACGCACCACATCTTTTTGGGAAAATTCGCAAATCGCAATTCCTTCCACGTTTCTGAGAATTTGCAAAGCTACATCTAAACCTGATTTTTGATAATGTGGTAAATCAGTTTGGGTAACATCACCTGTAATCACCATGCGGGAGTTAAAACCCAATCGGGTTAAAACCATTTTCATTTGCGCCGGTGTGGTATTCTGGGCTTCGTCAACGATGATAAAGGCGTTATTTAATGTCCGTCCTCGCATATAAGCTAATGGTGCGACTTCGATGATTTCCCGTTCGATTAAGTTGGGGACTTTTTCGGGGTCTATGAATTCATTAATGGCATCATAAAGAGGACGTAAATAGGGATTGACTTTTTGCTGTAAGTCTCCTGGTAAAAAGCCGAGTTTTTCCCCTGCTTCCACTGCGGGACGGGTTAAAATCAGCCGTTCAAATTGATTACTGAGTAGGGCTTGAACGGCGATAACTACCGCGAGATAGGTTTTTCCTGTTCCCGCAGGACCAATACAAAAGGTTAAATCCCGTCTGCGAAGTGCGTCTATATATTGGCGCTGGTGAAAGGTTTTAGCGCGAATTTCAAAACCTCGGCGAGTTTTGGCGAGGATATCGCGCTGTAGGTCTTGTAATTGGTCTTCTGTATTTGTATCCAGGGCTTGACGGGCTGTGAGAATATCAGCACTAGAGATATTATTACCTTTACTCCACAAATTTTCTAGCGATCGCACTAATCGCTTTACTAATTCTACCTGTTTAGGTGTTCCCGAAATTAATAATTCTTGTCCCCGCAGAACTAAGTTAGCTCCTGTTTGTTGGCATAATAACTTGATATTTGCCTCACCATATCCAGCTAGAGCGATCGCACTGGACATACTAGGCAGTTGAATTATGGAATCATCTGCCATATTATTGCTGAATTGGGTAAAAAGTAGTTGTTAACAAAATTAATATTTTCCGATTAAATGTAAATTGAAAATTATATAATTTTCTGTTAATTAGTATTTGTATGATTGGGAAATGGGCTGACAACATTTGTTAATTCTTGGCTGGTAAATCCGCCATAAAAACGGAATTATTCGCCAAGATTTGACAATGCTGTTGTCCCTGTCTCCATCTTTCCCAGAATTCAATCTGTCACCAACCATTTAAACTAACTAGGAGAGTGCGGCAAAAATCACTAATTATTAAAAACCACTAAAAAGCTTTTGTAATTTGCTTTTTCAATTTTTAATTTTTAATTTTTAATTCCGCCCTGCGGTACTAGCGTAAACGTGGTTTAACAACAGGTTTGGGAATATTGTTCTCTCGTTCTTTCGACTTGGGTGGTAGTATCCGCTCTTCCTGTTCTTCATCAAAAGACACACTTTCCCGACTTTGGGAACTGTTGCCATAAATATCCAGGTATACTGATTGCCCAGCTAGTTCGGCTGCGGCGGCAATTACAGTGCGAATTGCCTGGATATTTCGTCCCCCTCGACCAAACACTTTTTCTTTATCTGTGCTATTAAAAGCAATGCGAACCCAAGCCCGCTTGAGGGTTTGAGACATTTCACAATCAACGCTTAAAGATTCTGGAGATTCTAAAAACGGCTGCACAAGAAACTCTACCAGCCCAACATAATTGGGACTGGTTGCTAGGGATTTCATCTCAAGACTATGATGCGGCTGTTGCACTGACCTGTTCAAAAACGTTAGCTTTTACGAGGATACTACGAACTGTATCGGTAGGTTGAGCGCCTTGTTGTAGACGCTTAATGATACCAGGAATGTTTAATTTTACTTCATCAGTTCTGGGGTTATAAAATCCTAGTTCTTCTAGGGGGCGACCGTCACGACGGGCCAGGTTGTTAATAGCAACAATCCGGTAACTTGCTTCGCGCTTTTTGCCAAATCTTTTTAAACGCAATTTGATCATGTTGAGAACTGTTTCTCCTGTTCCTAGTGAGTGAGTTTGTAACTGATTGATAAGGAAGTGATGGGGATATTATACCCGCCTTCACAACTTCCAACACTGAAATGCTAATTTTAGCACTTTTTAGCCGTGAATGGCTATTAGTTTAGTTGTCAGTTGTCAGTTGTCAGTAAGAAAGATATTCTTTTTGCCCCCTACTCCCGTGGTTTCGGGATAAAACAGTTGTAGTACCTTAACCTTTCCTCCATTACCTGCACTAATTCATTATAAACAATTTTGATAAATTATTGATCAGAGCATATACTACTAGTTTGTTAAGATAAAAATGATGGACTGTAGTGTGAGCGTCTCGCTCACGCGGGCAAGACTTGTACTGAGCTTGTCGAAGTATGCCCGCACTACCAAAAACCCGTCAAAATAAATTTGACAGCTCACGGGGGCAAGACTTGTACTGAGCTTGTCGAAGTATGCCCGCACTACCAAAAACCCGTCAAAATAAATTTGACAGACTACTACGTGCTTACTTCCGCACAGACCAAGAGCGAACTTGACCCAAAGTTACAGGAATTCTGTCACTAACATCAATGGTAAACAAAAACACCTTTTTAGCTCTGCGGCCATTTTCCGGGTCAAAAAACTTTAATTTCACATCCCAACAATCACTATTAATCCGACAGAAAGGACTTTTTTCCACTTCAATACTATCAAGCTGCATCCCTGTAGAAATAGCTTGAGAAAAACTAGAAGCAGCTTGGAAAGCATTAGTTACAGAAAAATTCAACGCTCGATCTTTTGCCAATTGTCCTAAATTTTGCAAATCATAGTATACTCGATTTAAGAAACTACTCAAAGCCTTTCTCATAGCTATTTCTTGGGCTGGTGCAGTTTCTCCCGTAATTACAGTTTGCAAAGCCGCATCTACCAAACTGTTGACTTTCCAGCCATACATTCCCCTAGTATTAGTTAGAGTAATTACAGGCACAACCTGACCAGAAAATAACTCCACAGTTCTATCTGTTAACCTTGCAGGTATACTTACCCGTTCCACAAAATCATCACTGTTTTCTGGTTGAATTTGTCCCTGTAACATCAAAATCAGGGTTTCATAGATATCTGCGGCAAAACCGCTTACAGGTTCTAAAGCATAAATAGGAGTTAATTCTTGGTTGAGAGTCCAAATTAAAGGTTTAGCTTCGGCGGGATTTTCTGATAGATAATTCACCATTTGCTGGCTATCATAGGGATTAGCGGGAATAATTGCCCCGTCCATATTCACTGCTGGCATTAATTGTTTAAAGGAGTCTCTTCTGGCTTCATTACCAAAATCATAACCAATAGTTCCTAAAGCATATACCAATTTAGAAGCTGCACTAGGGGTAATAGAATCAGTTGAGGAATTAATTCCCTGGCTAATAACTAAAGTTTCTCGTTCCCAGTCTCCGACTGGGAATGCCGTCTCCAAGGCTCTGCCTGACGGTATAGTGAGAGGCAGAGCCTCTAATGTAGCATTCCCAGGTAGAACCTGGGAACGAGAGATTCCTGCTCCTCTCTCCTCGTAGGAGAGGGGTTGGGGGTGAGGTTCTTGCACTCCCTTATAGGAGAGGGGTTGGAGGTGAGGTTCTAACCTTTCTCCCGTCAATAATTGAAACGCACCGGGAATATTCAACTTACCTAATAAACAGCGTTCCGGTTCTTCCACTTCTTCGGGGTTACAGGGAATAGCACTATTTAAAATTGCTTCCCGCACTGCTTCGGCGTTGGGTTGTTCTCCTCGTTGCAATTGCAGACTCATTAATAAGGCAGAAATACCTGTGACAATAGGTGCAGCGCAACTAGTCCCTTTTTCTTTGATAGGTTCTTCTGTTCCCGGTTGCGCGCCTAAAATGTTTTCACCGTTGGCCATTACCCCTTTATTTTGATATTCTCCGCCATAATTACTAAATTTAAACGGTTGGCCATCATCTCGCATTGCACCCACTGTAATCACACCAGGAAGAATAGAGGGAATACACCAACATTCCCCTTTATCATTACCACCAGGGGCAACAATTAACATATTATTATCTTGGCATTGTTTCACAGCACGGGCAAATAAATCTGGTGCTACTCCGGTTTGGGTAGGGTGACAAGCAGCGATATGGATAATATTCGCTCCCCATTGCCAAGCGGTATTAATAGCGTGGGTAAGGTTGATAGGGGAAATAAAATCATCATTAGCGAAGGAAATAGGAATATTTAATGCTGTACATAAAGGGGCAATACCAGGGGCTGGTGTACCGTGTTGTCCTAAGATAGTGCTAGAAATGTGAGTAGCATGACCGGATAATTCAATGCGTTGTCTAATAGCTGGAGGGAAAGGTGCAAAAAATGCCTCTCGTTCTTTTTTTGATTCTTCTTTATCGTGGTCGGGGTCGTCTTTTTTGTCTTTTTGTTGTTGGTTAAAATCTAAATATAAATTGAGATAATAATAGTATTCATCGTTAAGTTCAATATCTTCTGACCAGTAGGGTTTAAATTGACTAAATTTTGCCCCTTGAAAACAACTGCGTTCTAAGTCTGCTGCACCATCAAGGATAGCAATTTTAATGCGGGGGTCGCCTTTTGTGCGTGTCCAAATTTGAGAAATTCCGGGGATGTCGGTAAGGTTAGGCATGGTTTTGATTGTGTTGTTGTAATTGATGTTATAATTGTGGGTGAAAAGTCTAATTTTTTATAAAGTTAATGCCAGCTAAAGATGTTTTTCATGATGCTGTTAGGATAGGGTTAGAAAAAGAAGGTTGGGTGATTACAGATGATCCTTTAAGGATAGAAGTCGGTGATGTGGAAATGTATATTGATCTCGGTGCGGAGCAAGTTTTAGCTGCTGGAGAAAAAATAGCGGTGGAAATTAAGAGTTTTATTGGTACATCTAATATTTCATCAAGCCATTGGACAATTTTTTAATTATCATTTGGCATTAGAATAACAACAACCAGAACGAGTTTTATATTTAGCTATTCCTTCAGGAATTTATTACTCTTTCTTTCAATTGCAGTTTATTAAAACAGTTGTTCAGCGTTCCCAACTTAAAATCATGATTTATGATCCAGTTCAGGAGGTAATTGTAGCATGGAAAAACTAGAACAATATCGCAATTATGTCAAACAAGTGATCACAGAATATGCTCAATTAGGTTCAGCTAAAGATGAAATTGAACAACAATTGATTTTTGATAGTTTTGGTGATCATTATCAATTGATGTATGTGGGTTGGAAAAACAGAAGACGGCAGCATGGTTGTGTTTTGCATTTGGATATTAAAGATCAGAAAATTTGGATACAACATGATGGAACTGAAATTGGTATAGCAGATGAGTTAGTTAAATTAGGAGTGCCAAAATCAGATATTGTTTTAGCATTTCATGAACCTTTAGTGCGACAATATACAGATTTTGCTGTTGGTTGATTTTCACATAGATTTTACATCATTTTTGGAAATATTTACATTATGTCATATAGTGATTTTACTCTCAAAAAAGTTAAGCAAACCTTTGGCATAAATACCGTTGAAAATAAAAAGTTTCTGCCAGAAATCCAACCAATTGCTGCTAGTGCAACCCTGACTGATTTTTTAGCAGAAAGTTTGCCATTAGCTATAGCGACGGGAAGTGAAAAAGCTCGTTCTGAATTAATCATTAGTCCGGTTTTACTAGAGGTTCGTAAGATTTTACAAAGAAAAATTAGTTTATTTTCTGGTACAGATTTTACTGTAGATTCGGCTTTAGGATTGAATGGAGTCTGTGATTTTGTTCTGAGTCGTTCAACGGAACAGTTAGAAGTGGAAGCACCAGCAGTTATGATTGTGGAAGCCAAAAAATCAGACTTAAATCCGGGTATTGGCCAGTGTATTGCGGAAATGATTGCTGCTCAAAAATTTAATGAAATTAATAATCAACCCATTCCTACAATTTATGGTAGCGTCACTAATGGTACTGTTTGGCGATTTCTACAATTAACCGAACAAACTGTAACAATTGATTTTACAGATTATCCACTTCCTCCTGTTGATGTCATTTTAGGAATTTTAGTTTGGATGGTAACTGCTGCTAACTAGATAATTGTCACCAATAGGGGTTTAGCAATGCTCATAGGTGTCAACTTAGGCTAAAAATGTCTTATCTGTTGGCTGACAAACCCGCCCAGGAATGAATTTACGGGCTAATAGCGAAAGTAAACTCAAGTTTACTGAAAATTTTCTGGGTTATTTAGTCATCTTTAGATGACTTTTGCTATGAGACTGGGAATTTATTCCCAGTCGGGCTATTAGGGGTTTAGCAATGCTTATAGGCAACTTAGGCTAAAAATGTCTTATCTGTTGGCTGACAAACCCGCCCAGAAATGAATTTCCGGGCTAATAGCGAAACTAAACTAAAGTTTACTGAAAATTTTCTGGGTTATTTAGTCATCTTTAGATGACTTTTGCTATGAGACTGGGAATTTATTCCCAGTCGGGCTATTAGGGGTTTAGCAATGCTTATAGGCAACTTAGGCTAAAAATGTCTTATCTGTTGGCTGACAAACCCGCCCAGAAATGAATTTCCGGGCTAATAGCGAAACTAAACTAAAGTTTACTGAAAATTTTCTGGGTTATTTAGTCATCTTTAGATGACTTTTGCTATGAGACTGGGAATTCATTCCCAGTCGGGCTATGGGTTTTACGTTAAGTTGACACCAAAAATCCTGGATATCCTGATTCTGACTAACTAGATAATCTACTAATAAAATTCTCATGTTCTGGACTTGCTAAACCCTGCTGCAAAACAGCTAATACTGTACCTAAATCTCCTCCTAATAATGCTATTTTATCTAACCATAAACCGGGGAATACTTGGGAACAAATTATATTATCTGCATTGGGTTGAAGTTGAATATACTCCCCTTGTTGTAATCTAAACCAATCAAATTGATGGTCATAAACTCGCCAGATTAAATATTCTTGGACTTGATTACGACGATAAACTTTGAGTTTTTCATGTAAATCATAGGAAGCACTAGAAGCGGCAATTTCTACTATTAATTCTGGCGCACCTTCTACATAATCATCTTTATTTATTCTTGATTGTCCTCCTGTTTCAATTCTTAATAAAGCATCCGGTTGTGGTTCGTTATCTGTATCTATTAGCACTGTGGCATTATCGGCGAAACCTATGCCCGGTGTAGCTGCTTTATAAACTCCCAGCCAAGTCATAATATAAGCATGGGGTTCTCCATGACTTTTGATTCTTAATGGTGATGCCACGTAAACTACTCCTTCAATTAATTCGGCTTCTTTGAGATTCGGCATGGCATGATAACGCCGTTCAAATTCATGACGGGTTAATTTGTCGCCGTTTTCTAGGGGAGGAATAGTTAAGATGGGAGAAATTGCAGTAGTAGATATCATAAAATTTGCTCGAATTTTGCAGAAAATGAAATTGTCACCAATCAGGATGTCCAGGATTTCAGGATTTACAGGATGTTACATGAGTAATTTTGGTTATGGTAATAAAGGAGTTTTTATTCCCCGTTTGACAGCTTCGGCTAAACCTTCAGATTTTCTTAATTGTCCCATTTGATAAAGGGACATTAAAATTAATAATTCATAACGTTCTCCTGCTGTTAAACCGGTATTTTTTCCTTTAGCTTGTAGTTCTCCCAAGCGTTGATTTTGCACTACATCCATTTTTAAATTAGCTAATTCTAGAACTTCCTCATCGGAAATATCAGGAATGCTTGAATTAATGCTCATTTCTGAGAGATTATCTAAGGTAGGTAATACTATTTCTAGGGTGTCAAGTAAAACATCTGATATCTCTCGCGCTGTTGCTTCTCCAAGACGCTGGATAGAAGCAGCTAAACTTTCGGGTAAGTTAATAGTTATGGGAATTGTCATAGAAAATACGATGGTTGATTACAATTCTAGTTTAGATGATGTTTGGGATGAATTTCTTTGTTATTTTTTTGTCTGAATCAGGATATCCAGGATTTCAGGATTTACAGGATGTTATTTAAATTGTGTCGGTTGGGTTGAGGGATGTTACCCAACATTTCGGTGATTTTGTGATTTAATTTTGTTGGGTTGCGCTGTTGCTGAGAGATTAGTTGAAGGATTTATAATAGTAAAGTCTAACATTTTCGATTCTTGTTTTTTCTAACTCTTTTTGGACAGTACCTACCCACATATGAGGTAAAATATCCTGATTTTGATAAAAACTGTGAACTCGTTGGGCTGCATCGTTGAGTTTGAAATAATTAGCTAAATCTTGCTTATTTTTCAGATTATAATAGAGAACTGGATTAGGATTAGCTTTTGAGAAGCCAACTAGAAATGATCCGGTAACTTCTAGAGGGTCTAAAACGAACTTCGGAAAATGTCTCCATACCAAATTTTGGGTTTCTGATTTGGCAAAATCTTCTGCTTGAATTTCGGGATAAAGCTCAATTTCACTGCGACCGTTGAAATAGAAATCAAAACCAACAAGAGAGAGAAACGGACGTACGGAAATCAAATCCTCAGCGTTGCTGGCTAGGGATAAAGCTTGATCTAACTTTTCGGGATAATCTTTGATTCTAATGTGCATTTTTAAACTAGATTCAGCAATATTGCTTCTTAAATCAATCCCCGCAGAAAGAACGGTAACTTTACGAAAATCAAAGTCAGATCCTAAAAACTGCCGCAATAGAGAGTAGTCAACTTGCACACCAACAAGGTTTTCTACTCGATTGAAAAAAGTGAGGGATTGATGAAGATATTTTTGCCATTGTTGTGCCTTATCTTTGAAAAAGAACATAAATCTTGAGGCAATCAATTTGTCTAATTCTATCTTACAAGAAGCTTCAATGCTACAGTCTCCTTCTACATTCATCACAAAGTCTTCAAACAAGGGGAGTGGATAAATAGGCTCAACATCAAAGGCTTGTTGATGATTGCGAATAAACTGTAGTTTTTGTTCTTGAAATCTGTCTTTCTGGGTTACATTAGCTATCATAAACGGCTGGTTTTTATATTGTTGTTAAAAGATATGCCTAGAAAACCTCGAAATTTAAAGTCTGGATATTCTTACCACATTACCATCCGTTGCAATAACCGTGAATTTAAGCTATCACGGCGTGAATGTCGGGAAGTGTTTCTTTATGCGATAAAAAAGGCTTTGGACAAATACAATTTCCAGCTTTATGCTTTGTGCATTATGTCAAATCATGTTCATTATTTGATTGCACCTAAACAGCCAGAAGAGTTACCCAAAATTATGCACTTCCTGAATTGGTACACGGCGATGTGTTTCAATCGGATGTTAAGAAGAACAGGACATTTTTGGGAGAAACGATATTACTGTGATGGATTTCCTGCTTCAGATAGAGACAGAGCATTAAATACTTTACGCTACATTCACGCTAATCCTAAAGCTGCCAAAATGCGCCAGAGTTTTTTCTATGACTTCAGCAATTATGGCAGTTATGAACGCTTAACTGATGATGGTTTAACTCAATGGCATCCGGCTTTTTTACGACTAGGAAACAGCTTAGAAGAATGTGCCAAAAAGTATAAAGGCTTCTGCCAAAAGTATAAACCCAAGGAGAAGACCCCAACCAGATGCTACTGGGGTAGTAAGCTGTTGGCTGGGGTTCATCTCACAAATCAGGGTTCAACCACCAACCCCAAAAAATCCAAGTCCGGTTTTCCGCCACCCCTGTGCCAGGTATCAGAAACCCCCGAACTGACAAGGGTTGTCCGTCAATTCATCCAGGCGAACCGTGCGCCAAGGGATACAGAAACAGACTTTTGATATTTTTTGAGGTGAGTGGTAGAATGGGGTGAGTTACTCCGCGTCGTCGCCCGCAAAAGGAACCCCAAAATTCTGCCACTGAGCTGACTGGGCTTGAACCTGACCGCTTTGATCCTTAGCGGTAGAGATGGTTTCGCGTTCTACGGGAGCAACTTGTTGGGGGCGGATGTTCTTCTTAGTCATGGTGTGTTTTTCCTTTTTGTTTGTTCGTTTAACTTCTTCATTATGAAGAAGACTGGTTTGGTGAAGGCGTTAAATTGGCGTTGAAGGGTAATTTAACGAGTTGTGATTCACCAGAAGCTTTATATAAAACCTGTTTCCTTGTAGGAAAGAGGCTTTAAACTCTTTAAATTCTCAAGTTTTTTCCTGTTCCCTCTCCTCTTAGGAGAGGGTTAGGGAGAGGTAGAGTTTTAGTATTAACTAATGTGAATTTTTAAGAATAATCAATGCAACTGCCTACCATGAGACGATAAAAAGTGCAATTACTAATCAGTAGGCTAAGTGAAGCTACCCTGATTCTCATCATACGGACAATTATGATTCAAGGCAAGACCTTATCAATAAAAATTACTTATAATAGATCGGGTTATCGACATTCCTGTTTACTTGATATTTCCGTGAAGCGGAAATCACTATCTCCTCCCGTCAAGTATTTGTAAATACTGATTTTCATCCACAGCACAGAAGAAAATAAACACTTACTAAAACCGTTTTTTTTTGACATAAGAAAAAATTATATCAGTTAAAATATGTAAATTGAGTTGACATTTCAGCCGAATAATATGACAATTACTTTTGTGTTTTAGAAGCACAATCGTAATAAAAATGCCATAAAATAGATATTTATGGCGCAAAATAGATATTTAAGCAGATAATTAACAAATTAAATGCCAAAATCCTCAATTAAAACGGAAATCCAGGAATTATGGAACTTGACACAGGGTGATTCACAAATATGTGTAGCTATACTCGACGGATTGGTTGATCAATCTCATGATTGCTTAAATGCAGCAAATTTAACAAGATTGCCAACACTTATTCAGGGAGAAGCGACAGCTAATGGATCTATGTCTGGACATGGAACTCATGTAGCAAGCATCATATTTGGTCAACATAATTCCTCAGAATTACGGGGAATTGCTCCCCAATGTCGAGGGTTAATCGTCCCTATTTTTGGTGATAATAATAAGAAACTTTCTCAACTAGACCTAGCTCGCGCCATAGAACAAGCCGTCAATGCTGGAGCGCATATTATCAATGTCAGTGCTGGACAACTCACTGATAATGGTGAAGCAGAAGGCTGGTTAGATAGGGCTGTGCAACTATGCAAAGATCACAATGTTTTAATTGTGGCTGCTGCTGGTAACGACGGTTGCGAATGTTTGCACGTTCCTGCATCTTTACCCACCGTATTAGCAGTAGGGGCAATGAATGACCAAGGTAAACCCATAGACTTTAGTAACTGGGGGGAAAGCTATCAAAACCAAGGCATTCTTGCACCGGGAGAACACATTTTAGGAGCAAAACCGGGGGGAGGGACACAAAAACTCAGTGGTACTAGCTTTGCTACTCCCATTGTTTCCGGTGTCGCTGCTTTACTCCTAAGTCTGCAAGTTCAGCGTGGTGAAACACCCGACCCCGCTAAGGTGAGAGCGGTTTTATTAGAAACTGCTATACCTTGCACAGATAAGGATACAGACGATATTAGTCGCTGTTTATTAGGTAAATTAAATATTTCTGGTGCATTGGCATATTTTACAGGAGGAACAATGTCCGAAGAATTAGATACAGTAGAAACCGTTGACAGTATTGAAGCTGCTGGTTGCGGTTGTGCAGAGATTACAAAGAGTGCTGAACCCGAACCCAACCCGGAAGAATTTATACCCCCTGAATTTTTCCCAGTAGTTCCTGCTGTGACAACTTCCGCACCTTTAACAAATTCATCCAATTCTCAATCTACTACCATGTCAAATCGTACATCTAATTACATTACTGCTAGTCAAGCACCCAGCGATCTCGCCGAAGTTAACTTAGTGTATGCTTTAGGTACACTGGGTTACGATTTTGGTTCAGAAGCCAGAAGAGACTCTTTTAAACAATTAATGCCGGGAGTACAAATAGACGGAACAGCGATTCCCGCTAATCCCTATGATGCGCGGCAGATGGTAGATTATTTAGGAGATAATCTTTCTGAGGCTAAGTCCTTAATTTGGACATTGAATTTAGAATTAACTCCTGTCTATGCAATTGAACCAGGTGGGGCTTTTGCCAGAGATGTTTATGGTATTTTACAAGAATTATTATCGGGACAAATTCAAGCAGAAGACAGCGAGAATTATGTAGAGAGAGTCAGTATTCCCGGTATTTTATCAGGACGCAGTGTGAAACTATTTTCTGGTCAAGTTGTGCCAGTAATTGAAGTTCCCAACATTCGGGGAATGTATGGTTGGAAGGTTAACACCTTAGTTCAAGCTGCTATTCAGACAGTGCAAGCACAAGCTTCAGAAGCCCAAGAAGAGTCTATTCGTCGGACTTTGGGTAGTTTCCTCAGCCGTATTTATTATGATTTACGGAATTTAGGCACAACTTCCCAAGATAGGGCGTTGAATTTTGCCTCTACGAATGCCTTTCAAGCGGCTTCCACCTTTGCGGAAGCTGTGGCTACAGGTATGGAGTTGGATAGTATTACTGTAGAGAAAAGTCCTTTCTGTCGTTTAGATAGCGATTGTTGGGATGTAAAATTGAAGTTCTTTGACCCTGAAAATAGTCGTCGGGCGAAGAAGCTATTCCGGTTTACAATTGATGTGAGTGATATTATTCCTGTTACTTTGGGCGAAGTCCGTTCTTGGTCTACTCCTTATTAATAGTGGTAGGTTGGGTTAAGCAACAGCGCAACCCAACAAAGTCTTTTATCTCGTTTATCTCGTTCCCAGTCTCTGACTGGGAATGCGGTTACAGAGGCTCTGACTCTGCTTTAGGGACTTCCAATTAAAAAAATACCCAAAAATTTCTTGTGGTGCGGGCATCTTGCCCGCTAATCATCAAGGACGGGCAGGATGCCCATCCCACAAAATTAGGTAATTTATTTTTTGGTGTTCCCTTAATAGAAGGCAGAGCCTTCTAGAATTCATTCCCATACGGAGTATGGGAACGAGAAATCATGTTGAGTTTTTTAATGTTGGGTAACATACGTCAACCCAACCTACAATCTAAAATTGATTATGAGATTACCCAAACTTTCCCCTCCGGTAAAAAGACCAGATATTATTTATCCTCATCGGTCTGTTGATGTCATTCATGGTAGAGTCGAGGACTTAGTTAGCATTCGTATGGATTTATTACATGGTGCTAATTATAATGACCCCGCTGCATTTCAAAATCGTAGTTATCAGCAAATTAAATCTTCTTGCAGTTGTGTAATTTAGGAGTTATCAATATTATGAGTAAACAAAAGAAAACCCCCGCAAATTCTAGCGAACTAGAACCTAACCCACCAGCAGAAATTGAACGTAAATTATTATCTACTGATTTGGAAGATTATGGTTTTTGGTCACAAGAAATGGCTAAACAAAAAGCCCAACAAACTGAACCTGATAAACCTTTTCGTCGTGGTCGTATTTGGTGTTAATTTTCAGATCCCCGACTTCTTAAAGAAGTCGGGGATCTAGTTTTTTAAACTAAAGAGTCCCAAAACCTTTTTTCTTTTTCTCCTTCTTTTTCTTCGCTGGTGGTGCGCCACCGGGGTAGCCACGCCAGCCGGGTGAAGGACGATTACCACCTGCTGCTAAAGGATTTCCACCGCCAAACATTCCTCCCATACCGGGAATGCCACCCTGTCCCATTTGCTGCATGAGCGATCGCATTTTTTGGAAGTCCGCTACCAGTTTGCTTACATCCGCTTCTCTATACCCAGAACCAGAAGCTATGCGGCGGCGACGACTGGGAGAACTTGATAATAAATCTGGATCACGGCGTTCTTTGCCCGTCATGGAATTGATCATAGCTTCACAGCGTTTTAGCTGGGTTTCTCCCTGCTTTAACTGATCCTCAGAAAGCTTGTTCATGCCCGGAATCATCTTCATAATTCCGCCCAAAGAACCCATGTTTTTCAACAACCGCATTTGCTTGAGAAAGTCAGTAAAATCAAATTTTGCTGACAGGATTTTCTCCTGCATTTGCTCTGCATCTGCCAAATCTATCTCTTCTTGGGCTTTTTCTACTAAAGTAAGAACATCCCCCATGCCCAAAATCCGCGAAGCCATGCGGTCAGGATAAAACGGTTGTAGAGCCTCGACTTTTTCCCCCACACCCACAAATTTAATCGGCGCACCGGAAATTTGCCGCACTGACAACGCCGCACCACCTCGGCTATCCCCATCCATTTTGGTCAGTATTGCCCCAGTAATGCCGATTTGGTTATGGAAGGTGCGAGTCAGATTTGCTGCCTCTTGCCCGGTCATTGCATCCACAACTAACAGGGTTTCATCGGGCTGGACTACTTCTTTGATGCGGGCTAATTCCGCCATCATATCTTCATCTATTTGCAAGCGTCCGGCAGTATCAATAATTACTGTATTTATGCCTTCGGCTCTGGCGCGTTCCACACCTTGACGGGCAATTTCTACGGGGTCTGCTGCAATTCCCAGTTCAAATACGGGGACATCAATTTGCTTACCAAGGGTAATTAATTGGTCAATAGCTGCGGGACGATAGATGTCTGTAGCCACTAATAAGCAACTACGGTCTTGTTTGCGTAAATGCAAAGCTAATTTAGCGGTGGCTGTGGTTTTACCGGTTCCTTGCAAACCAGCCATTAACACAACGGTGGTTTTCCCCGCAACTTCTGCGAGGGGAACATTTTCTTCCCCCATCACCTGCACTAATTCATCATAAACAATTTTGATGAATTGTTGGTCAGGACGTACACCAGCGATAACTTCAGCCCCCTGGGCTTTGGTTTCGACTTCGCTAATAAAATCTTTGACTACCTGGAGGTTAACATCTGCTTCCAATAAAGCCCGACGCACTTCCCGCAAAGCGTCTTGTATATTGGATTGGGAGATTTTATCCTGTCCTCGCAGTTTTTTCCAGGCGGATTCTAAACGGTCAGATAGTGCATCAAACATAATTCAGTTACAACGTAGTTAGTCAGTTGTCAGTTGTCAGTAGGGGCGAAGCATTTGGAAGATAAATTATCGGTCATTGCCAAAAATAGTCCTCCAAATGCTTCGCCCGTACAGTGGTTAGTTGTTAGTAGGGGCGAAGCATTTGGAAGATAAATTATCGGTCATTGCCAAAAATAGTTCTCCAAATGCTTCGCCCGTACAGTTGTCAGTTGTCAGTAGGGGCGAAGCATTTGGAAGATAAATTATCGGTCATTGCCAAAAATAGTTCTCCAAATGCTTCGCCCGTACAGTTGTCAGTAGGGGCGAAGCATTTGGAAGATAAATTATCGGTCATTGCCAAAAATAGTTCTCCAAATGCTTCGCCCGTACAGTTGTCAGTTGTTAAGAACAGATTACCAATGACTAATGACAAATGACAAATCATTAAATAGGTTTAATGACAACAACACCATAAGCATCTGGGGAAAGATAATCTTTTGCAGCTTGGATTAAATCAGTTGCTGCCTGTGCTTGAATATATTGGGGATAATTAAAAGCTGGTTCTAAATCACCAATTAATGACTGATAATAACCATACAACCCAGCGCGATCACTTGGTGTTTCATTCCCAAATATAAACCGATTGGCTACACGTTGTTGAACACGGGCAATTTCTGATTCTTTGACAAATTCTGTTTGTAATGTGCGAAGATGTTGAATAATACCTGCTTCCACAACCGCTAAATTTTCGACATCACATTTAGCAGAAATCGAAAACACACCTTGCAATAAATTACTCATATTACTCACAGAAATTGAAGATACTAATCCCCGTTCTTCCCGTAAATCTCGCACTAATCTAGATGTTCTCCCATGTCCTAAAATTCCTGCTAAAACATCAAGTGCATAAGTTTCATCTAATTCCATCAATCCAGGTACTCGCCACATCATTACTAGTCTGGCTTGTTGAAGAGTTTCATCAACAACTTCCCTGCGGACTATTTCTGTAAATGCAGGTTCAGTAATTGCTGCTATTGATGTTAGTTTGTTGGTTGTTTGTTGATAATTTTTACTAAATTCTTCGGCGATAATTTCTACTAATTCTTCTACTGGTAAATTACCCACAGCGACTGCTGTAATTGACTGAGGTTGATACCAATGAGCATGAAAATCTCGCATTTGTTGCGGTTGAATTTGAGCAACAACTGCTTCTGGTCCAAGTACGGGACGACGATAGGGTAAGGTATCAAAAGCGGTTTCCATGACATGACGAGAAATTCGCCGTCGGGGGTTATCCTCAGAACGTCTAATTTCTTCCAAAACTACTAAACGTTCTCGTTCAAAAGCATCATCAGGAATACTAGGATTACAAACAACATCTATTTGTAAAGGTGCTAATTCGGCAAAATCTTTAGGGGCAGTTGTGGTATAATAGTGGGTATAATCTTGGCTGGTGGCAGCATTAGTGACAGCACCGCGCTCTTCAATCCGGCGCTCAAATTCACCACTAATTAACTTCTGTGTACCCTTAAAAATCATGTGTTCTAAAAAGTGAGCCATGCCATTAATCGCATCTGACTCCATTGCTGAACCGGTTTTGACCCATAAATTGAGATTAACCGCGTCTATTGGCATTTGTTCGGCGATAATGGTTAAACCATTTGGCAGATGGTGCAGAGTAGGTGCGTTAAGACACGGAAAATTTAGCAGAGTTGATGTCATTGCTTGTGGTGAGCGAAGAGCTTTGTTACTGCTTCTATCTTACAACTTTCTTGATGGTGTAAACATTGTCAAGACTTTTGAAAGAAGTTAAGAATCTTATTGATTAGTTTTTTCCTTAGTCTCAAACCTCATTTATTTTCTCTATAAATTGTTGTATATAGTAAGTATTATTCCCTGGATTATCCGAAACTAACTTATCATTTATCAAGCCTAATTAATAATTAATTTTAGGACTTACACAAGACTCATGGAATAACGAACCACAGAGGCACAGAGGTCACGGAGAAATGAGGATTTGAGAGATGTTTTGCGTAAGTCCTGAATTTATTCAAGAATAATTAGGTTGGGACAAATGCCCAACCCACACAATAGAAAAATAAGAAATGTCTCTACACTACTTATTTACTCATTTTGAAAATACTGAAGCACTGATTTGTTGTGCTGGGGAAGGGGAAGGGGAAGATGATAAGAATTTCTCTACCAACAATTGCTGGAAAATGTTGACATCATTTTGCCAATTAGCAATTATTTGTTGTAAGTCTTGTATTCTTTCCGCAACGGTATTTCCGGTGAGAGGATAATTCAAGTTACCAGAGAATAAAATAGCTGGTGTTACCTGTTCCCCAGACTGGACATTTACTTGATTAATAGCTAAATTCAGAACTCCCCGTTTTAAGGGATAACTTAACTCTAATCCAGCATTGACTTTACTTCCTCCAAATTCCTGCCAAGAACCTGGGGCTAGAAGTTTACCGCATATATACTGATAAGCATCTGCTTCTGATGTAAAACCGACAACTGCTTTGGGGTTAATTCCTACTGCTTGATACTCTACTTGGGATAATTTTTCAACCAATTGTAGTGCAACTGTGGCGAGTTGAATTTCTGCCGGTGTTTTTCCTCCTATCATCTCTAACACATTCAGTCGGTTAGGTTGAACAATGATTCCCACACCGTTTTTATAAACCAACTGAACTAAATTATTATTGTAAACTGGTTGATTTGCTAGTTCCCAGTCTGAAGGAATAATCCCTGTATATTTGACGAAATCTGGGTTGAGAACTGCGGGATTGAGATTTTTCGCTACGAGAGAAATTGCTATTTCTGTGAGTTGTAAACTATTACTCATACACTTCTGGTTATGGCTGAATTGATTAACAGTATAAACACTGTCTAACCTAGTATAAGTGAAAAGTAACGTATTTGTAATTATTTATCTAAATAATCAGTAATCAACCTGAGTATACAGTGCTTATACTTAACAATTGTCCAGATTCTCTACTTCTTGGAGAAGTAGGGAATCTAACTTTTAGCTTTAGAGATTGATTTATTGTAAACTGATAATTAGTAATATTAAGAATTATGACAAATCCTACTCACACAAAAAATCAATCCCGCGTCATCGTCATCGGTGCGGGTATAGGTGGACTTACAGCCGGGGCATTATTAGCCCATAGAGGTTATAACGTCCTTATCCTCGACCAAGCCATAGTTCCCGGTGGTTGCGCTTCCACATTCAAACGTCAGGGATTTACCTTTGATGTTGGTGCGACGCAAGTAGCAGGTTTAGAACCTGGGGGAATTCATCACCGCATTTTCTCAGAATTAAATATAGAATTACCCGCAGCTACACCTTGCGACCCAGCCTGTGCTGTATATCTTCCCGGAGAGTCCACACCCATTAATGTCTGGCGTGATTCGCAAAAATGGCAAGCAGAACGCCAAAAACAGTTTCCCGGAAGTGAACCTTTTTGGCAATTATTAACCACTTTATTTAATGCTAGTTGGGAATTTCAAGGACGTGATCCTGTTTTACCACCCCGGAATTTATGGGATTTAGGACAATTAATCAAAGCAGTGCGTCCGAGTACATTTATTACCGCACCTTTCACTTTATTTACTGTTGGTGATGCTTTGCGATTATGTGGTTTAGGAAATGATCAAAGACTGCGGACATTTTTAGATTTACAACTTAAATTATATTCTCAAGTAAGTGCGGAAGAAACCGCTTTACTTTATGCAGCTACAGCCTTGAGTGTATCCCAATTACCCCAAGGGTTATTTCATCTCCAAGGAAGTATGCAAGTATTGAGCGATCGCTTGGTAGAATCCTTAGAACGAGATAGTGGTAAACTATTGATGCGCCACACGGTCGAAAAAATCGAAGTTGAAAATAACCAAGCTAAAGCGGTAGTTATTAAAAATCAGAAAACAGGGGAAACTTGGACAGAATCAGCAGATCATATCATTGGTAATGTCACCGTTCAGAACTTAGTCCAATTATTAGGAGAAAATGCGCCATCTGGATATAAACAAAGAGTAGAAAAACTCCCACCAGCTTCCGGTGCATTTGTGATTTATTTAGGTGTAGATAAAAGTGCAATTCCTCCTAATTGTCCACCGCATTTACAATTTTTATATGATGTAAATAAACCCATTGGGGAAAATAATTCCTTATTTGTATCTGTAAGTCATGAAGGAGACGGCCGCGCACCATTAGGAAAAGCCACAATTATCGCTTCTTCCTTTGTTGATTTTACGACCTGGTGGGAAACTCAAAATTATGAAGAGTTAAAACAAAAATTCACTCAAGATGCAATTTCTAAACTTTCTGAATATTTCTATTTAAAACCAGAAACTATCATTTATGTAGAAGCAGCCACACCTCGCACTTTTGCTCATTATACAGGCAGAGAAAAGGGAATTGTGGGCGGTATTGGTCAAAGAATTCCTACCTTTGGACCCTTTGGTTTTGCTAATCGGACTCCCATTAATAATTTGTGGTTAGTTGGTGATTCTACACATCCTGGAGAAGGTACAGCAGGTGTAAGTTATTCGGCTTTGACGGTAGTTAGACAAATTCAAGCTCAAGGGTAGAATTATTTTTTTCACGCAGAGGCGCGGAGAACACAGAGAATTATTTTTCAGCTAGTTTAGCAGTAATGAATTTACCAATACTATGGTAGTATTAGATATATTACCCGTAGAAAAATAAACTATGGTAACGACAGCAATATAAGGATTCCTCACTTTGCGCCTTTGCGTGAGGCTATACTCAAAACGGCTTGATTGTTTGATTCTAACCGTAGGGGTTTAGCACTGCTAAACCCCTACACATCTGGGTTCTTTGTCATTTGGCAAAAGTTTAAATCTCACCCGTGTTTAGTATAATTCATACTTAAAATTAGCAAAATTATAAGTGAAATTCCGAAAACCCTTGAAGATGTAGCTGACTTAGTCAGCTACATCTGTGCTTTAGACAAGGGATGAAGGCTAGAGGCTTTCCTTTATCAATTAATTAGGACTTCCTGAAGGCTGAGATTCTGGAACTGCTGGTGTTAGTTCAGGTATAGATTCCACAGACGGACTAGGAGGGGATTTGGGAATCATAAGTTGCCGCCAAGTTCTAATTTGTTCTCGAGAGTCAGTGTAAGCACTACTACCACGAGGAATTAACTTGGCTGTATCAATTGCTTTAGCCACATCTACCTCACTTTGAGAACGTGCCATTTCTAACAACTGTTGACTCCACTGGTCAATAGCAATATTCACATCTAAACGTAAACTGTTACGACTAGATACCCGATTTGCCAACTGGATAGCTTCACTTAAAGCCTCTGGTGTGCCAGTAACTGCGACTTGCTTGGCTTTTTGCCAACTGTCTTTAGCGCGAATTTGGTCTTGCCAAGTATCTATAGATGATTGGGCTTCACTTGATAAAGCGCGTCCTGAAGAGGCGATTTTTTGGGCTTCACTAATAGCCGTTGTTAAATTACCACTGTCGGCTAATGCCTTGGCTTGATCTAAATATGGTTGATCTTGAATGCGCTCAATTTTAGCCGTCCATAGCCTCATCTTTTTTCTGGCTTCTGGATATAATGCTCGTCCAGAACGAATTTGATTAAGTTCAGCGATCGCTGTTTGCAATGAGTTAACATCCTCACCGATGGCTATTTGTTCTGCCCGATCTAAATATGGTCTATCTTCAATCGTTTCCACTTGTCCACGCCAACGGCCAATTTCTTGACGGGCTTCTGTCCCACGGGGATTATTCCCAGGAATTAGCTGTACTTCCGAAATAGCTGCTGTTAAATCATTAACCGTGCCTTGACTGGCTAGATTTCGGGCTTTCTCTAACCGAGAAACATCTTCAATTTCTAATTGCCAACGCGCAATTAATTGTTGTGCCTCATTATAAACATCCCTAGAAGCATCTATTTGTTGAGCTTGAGAAATAGCAGTTTCTAACCCAGCCGCAGTCCCAATAAAAGCACTTCTTTGGGCTTCACCCAAAACCATAAAATCATCAACTTCCGCTTGTAATTCAGGAATAGGCGGAATTTGTCGGGCAATTTCCAATGCTGCATCCGCATTTCGCTCTTTCATCTTTGCTTGTGCGAGTGTGAGCATTTTTCGAGCAAATCCTGATATTAACTCTTTGGCTTTTTGATACAGATAACTATCCGGTTTAATCGCCTCAGCTAGTTTAATAGCTTTGAGTAAATTATCTAAATTGCGACTCTTTGCTAAATCTTCTGCTTTGTAAAGTTTATCCCCATCTTCCCGCGCTGTAACAATAATGTTATTTAATTGATCATATTTAGTGCTTGCCCAGTATTTATTATCTACCCGCAGTAATCTAGCTGTGAGCATAAAAGCCGATTGCCAATGTCGTTGACGCAATTCCTTTTCGGCTTCTTGGTAAATTCCTTCAGCCTTTGACCAAATCGTTTGCCATTTTTGAATTTGTTCTTCAACCAGTTCACTAACCTTGACATCAGGAGGAATTTTTCGGGCTGTAGCGATCGCTTCCTCCAAATTCCCTCCTTGGAAACTCTGATCAGCTAATTTTAAAATATCCCGTGACCATTCCTCCAAAAGACGATTAATTTCGCCTCGTAGTGGGTGATTTTCTGGTAATTGCTTGACGAGAGTAATCGCTTGCAGCAAATCATTAATAGTTTGCTTAGAAGCCGCCAACTGAGCGCAGTGTACTCTCACTGACGCACTAGCCAAAGGCCAGAAAATCTGTGGACAATTAGGGGCAGATGGTAACTTAAACAGGATGGATAGAGCGAGAAAACCCATACTTCCAGGAATTAAAGTTAATACTGCTGCCCAAACTACCCAATTTTTAGTCCAACGGGGCAATTTCTCAATTAAAACACTGAGATTAAAAGTAGATTCTGAATTATCATTTATCGCCAAACCTGTGCCATCTGGCTTTTTGCTTTTCTTCATGGACTGAGAATTAGCACCAATTGCAGCAGTATCAGCAGTTTGATTATTTGATATATAGTTGGGTTCAAACCCAATTGGTTCTCCTGCTTGGTCCGAAGACCAATTATCTGGAATATCCCGCTCTGTCATTGCTCACACCACACTAATTGAATAGCGATATGAAAGTAGGTAGATCAATATAGATAATTTTATGTTTGCTATCCTAACTTTCCCATCTAGAAAAACCCATCCAAAAAATTCATCACCCTCATCAATAACATTACTGTTTTTTGGTTTGAGTGTGACTAGTTACATTAACCAGAAATTGCAGATTCTCTTTGCAAATCTCCAATTAACTGGGTTAAATCATCACTACTTGCTTGATAAATATTACCGCAAAACTCACAAGTTGCTTCTGCACCATTATCTTTCACAATCATGTCTTGTAGTTCCGCTTCTCCCAATATTTTCAGCGCCCCTAGCACCCGATCAAAAGAGCAGCCACAATGAAAGCGTAACATCTGAGTTTCCGGAAATATGTTCAATCCCATATCTCCTAACAAATCGTTAAAAATTTCTATCAGTGTTTTACCTGCTTGCAGTAATGGCGTAAACCCGGATAAAGCCGAAACCCGTGATTCTAATGTAGCCACTAACTCCTCATCCCTCGCAGCTTTCGGTAACACCTGTATCAATATTCCTCCGGCAGCCGTCACACCCTGTTCTCCCACAAACACACCCAAAACTAAAGCGGAAGGAGTTTGTTCAGAATTTGCTAAATAGTGAGCAACATCGTCACCTATTTCCCCAGAAACAAGTTCTACCGTACTAGAGTAAGGAAAGCCATGGCCAATATCGCGGACTACATAAAGAAAACCTGTACCCACTGCCCCCCCAACATCTAGTTTACCCTGATCATTGGGAGGCAATTCCACAGAGGGATTACCAACATAGCCCCTCACAGTGCCATCTAAGCCCGCATCTGCCAATATACCACCTAAAAGACCATCGCCCTTAACTCGCACATTTACCCTAGAACCGACCCGTTTCATACTGGAAGCCATCAACAAACCAGCCGCCATACTTCTTCCCAAAGCTGCTGTAGCCACATAAGATAATTTATGGCGTTGTCTAGCCTCTTCTGTTAACCGGGTGGTAATCACGCCTACAGCCTTAATACCACCATCCGCCGCAGTCGCACGAATCAATTGATCTGCCATGAAAAACCTTACAATTCTTTACAAGATGACTTTTATATTCTAAGTTGTTTCGAGTCAGGAGAAGGAAGAAGGAGTCAGGAGTCAGGAGTCAGGAGTCAGGAGTCAGGAGTCAGGAGTCAGGAGAGGAGGAAGAAAGAAGAAAGAAGAAAGAAGAAGGAGGAAGAAAGAAGGAAGAAGGAAGGAAGGAAGAAGGAAGGAAGAAAGAAATTACCCAATTACCAATTACCAATTACCAATTACCAATTACCAATTACCAATTACTATGCTAGGTACATTTCAACAAAGCCAAATCCGTATTGAAATCGCAGCATCAGCCAATGCCATTCATGACAGTATTTTGCATCCTGCACAACTAAAAAAATGGCTATTGGGGCAAAGTTTCCCCCCAGAAATGCCCACAGAATTACCGTCAGGATTTGAATTTACTACTCACACAGGGCCCATATCCATTCATCATCGAGTAGACGTAGTAAAACCCAATTGTCTGCGCTTACTACTGAGTGGAGGCATTGACGGCTTTCACGAATGGTACTGGGGAGAAGGCTGGATACAATCCCGTTTAGAAGGCATATCCATCCTACCCCTAAACTTAGGACAAACCCTGAGCTTAGTCAGCTTACGCCAATTCTTAACCACAACAAAGTAATTTTTCCATTCTTTGCGCCTTTGCTCCTTTGCGTCTTTGCGCGAAAAACACTAATTAAAAATTTCAGATACCCATAAAAGCACTCCCCCCGTCGCCGAAACACACATAATTCCTGTTAACCCCGCGAGGGGTTTTTTATTGATACCTGTCACCCATGCAGAAACTTTATCTGTATAGGTGATTAATCCTGCTGTATCTATAGTAGCGATCGCCCATACCCAACCAGCATGAAGTCCCCAAGCTATCCCTAAATTATGCCCATCAGCTAATCTGGCTAATACCAATACCATACCCATGAGCCATAATCCAGGCAGTTGAGGAAGAGTTTCTGTTTGTTCCCAGACCAAATGTAAGACAGCAAAAATCAAGCTAGAAATAATTGCAGCTAACCAAATTGAATAATTCTGTTCTAATTGAGTGAATATAAAGCCCCGAAATACCAGTTCTTCGATTCCCCCCACAAACAAAGCCACTAGGGAAATTGTCAATAAACTAGATGGTATTAACTTGAGATGAGATTTTTCTAAATAGCACCAACCGGCGCAAATTTGCCCAAAAAATACGGTAGCTAGACTGAAAACACCCAAGCCAAAACCTAGCAATAAAGAAGCGAAAATAGAAACTTCCCCTACTAATCCATAATCAGGGAAAGAACCTAATTTCAACCATTGAAATCCCCAGAGAATTAGGGGTACTAATAAATAGAGAGATACTAATAAAGGAATTTTTTGCTCAGGTTGTAAAGATTTATGTATTTGCCAATTTAAGGTAATGGCTAAAATTGCTACTAATGGCAACCAGCAACCTATCCAAACCATAAAAAAAGCCATGACCAAAAATACTGGTGTATCTTTGATAAACTCCAGCAAAGGATTGGCCGATAACTCTAAAAATGACAGCGCAATAGACATAAAAAACATGACTAACTTCCTGCAACAACAGATTTCTTGATTATTCATCAAGACTCTACTAGAATTTGTGACTAATGGAAGAGGCCAAAACGTTTTTTATGTCTTATGCCACTGAAATTATTTAACTACAGCTACTAATTAGCGGTAGCTTTAGGGATAGATTTTTCAGCATTAAGGGAAAAACCAGCCCTGATAGGTGAAAAAATTTATTCTTCTGCGTCTGATTCATCAGCACCATCATCTGACTGGGTTAATTGTTTGTCACCTTCACCAAGTTGAATTAAGTGAATATGTTTGTAACCTAGTCTAATTTCAAATTCATCACCGGGCTTTAGGTTCATCGCTTTGGTGTAAGTTGCACCAATCACAATTTGACCATTTTGATGAACACTAACCCGGTATGTCGGTTCGCGGCCACGTCCATCTTTTGGTGCTTCTGGGCTGAGGGGAATGCCTCTAGCTGACAATAAAGCATCATAAAAATCTGTTAAATTAACCCGAACTTGGCTATTTTTAGTAACGGTGTAATAACCACATTGCTTTGCTCTTTCCCGACGTGGTAAAGTGGAAAGTTCTTTAACTTTCGCTAGTAATGTTTTTCCAGTTAATGGGGCAGTTGCGGTTTCAGCCATTATGTTCTAATTTTCCTTAATCTCTTCAAATTGATAGCGTAGCATGGCGTTAGCCATTTAAAAATTTTCTTGTGAGTCCAGTATTGAGCAATCAGCGCAACTGGACTTCAGAAATAAACAAAACATGAGGGTGATGGGTGAATTCCTGCTGATATGGAAGCAACGAATGACTCTATCATAGTTATCTATAATAGGTTTCTAAGTCATAGTTACCACAAACATTTATTTCAGTAATTTTACTGCGCTTTTAACCATCATTGGCCATCAGAAATTAAATTATTTTCTCTTTGGGCGCTGTTGTATCGGTGTAACTTCAAGCCACCTTTACAAATCAGGTTAGTTCTACTCCAAAAAAGTCGTAGAGCCAATAAATTACAGGTTTTTCACATTCACCGCCAATCTTACTTGCTTTTGAGTTATCGGCTTGCACCTAATTCTCTTCTTTAGCTGAAGATAGCATAGTATTTGTATGTGGTCTAACGAACATACACCCTTTTATTCTGCCAGTAGAGACATGAATTTTCCAGTCTCTACATTACGAGTAAACTTAGAAGTGTTAGCCGCGCTTATGCGGTTATTGTCTCTAATTTTGTTAGTTCGTAATTTTCTATTAAATACTAGCATGAAATAATAATAGCAAAATATTTTTTGAATTTAAAATTCATATTTCGGTTAAATTTTGATCTCACGCGCTGGAGTTGAGGAGGTAAAATGCAGTAGAGATTTTCCCAAGGCTTCATACTGTCATGAGGAGAATGTCAAGACTTTTATGAAAGTTAATCTAATTCCGACTAGCTTTCTTGGAGTGAATCAGTTAAATTCTAGAGTTTCTATGGCTTCGCTACGCCAGCTATCAGTGACTAGAAACAAAAACCGGGGTGGAAAATCCCCATTATTGATCACCGTCAGATTCAAAGCTCTCGTCAGATTATCTACGTCTGTCTAGGGGAAGAATAAATTTACCACATCTATGGGGTATTTGATAGCCATGAGGAAAGATGTTCACTTGCTTTAACACTTCTATATATTTAAAGATGTAGAATTTTGATAACTAGGGCTTGACGAAAGAAGTATTAAGTGTAAAGGATTAAGGGTGAAGCCTGCGGTCAAGTCAAGCATAAGAGAAAATGTCTGTTTATACTTCATGCTTTGGACTTCATCCCTCCCTAGCTTCATGATTTTGAGGTGGGTAAGGCATAGAAAAGATTTGAACCCAAGATTTGGATTGATAATAATGGAAGTTATTTTTAAGATTACTCGACAACAAGAAAATTCTCATCCTGTTTTCAAATCCTACGTTTTGGAGGTAGAACCAGGGAATACTATCCTGGATTGTCTCAATCAGATTAAGTGGGAACAAGATGGAACTTTAGCATTTCGCAAAAATTGCCGCAATACAATTTGTGGTAGTTGTGCTGTGCGGATTAATGGGCGTTCTGCTTTGGCTTGTAAGGAAAATGTGGGGAGTGAACTGGCTAGACTGGAGAAAATATCATCATTGGCAAATCAGTCTCAGGCTACTCCAGAAATTACAGTTGCACCTTTGGGGAATATGCCTGTAATTAAAGATTTGGTTGTGGATATGAATGGTTTTTGGAATAATTTGCAGAAAGTTGCCCCTTATGTAAGTACAGCAAGTAGACAAGTTCCCGAAAGAGAGTTCTTACAAACGCCTCAAGAGCGATCGCTTCTTGATCAAACAGGCAATTGTATTATGTGTGGGGCTTGTTATTCTGAATGTAATGCTCTGGAAGTCAATCCTGACTTTGTTGGTCCCCATGCCTTAGCTAAAGCCTATCGCATGGTGGCAGATTCCCGCGATAGTAATACAGAAGAACGATTAGAAAACTATAGCGCAGGAACTCAAGGAGTTTGGGGTTGTACTCGTTGTCTTTATTGTGATTCAGTTTGTCCTATGGAAGTTGCCCCATTAGAGCAAATCACCAAAATTAAACAGGAAATTCTGGAACGCAAAGAAGCGAGTGATAGTCGAGCAATTCGTCACCGTAAAGTTTTAGTAGATTTAGTCAAACAAGGTGGTTGGATTGATGAACGTCAATTTGGGATGCAAGTAGTTGGTAATTATTTGCGCGATTTACAAGGATTACTTAGTCTTGCACCTTTAGGTTTAAGAATGCTAGTCAAAGGCAAATTTCCCCTTTCCTTTGAACCATCCCAGGGTACTGAGGAAGTGCGATCGCTCATCGAATCTGTACAAAATACTGATTAATTGATTCTATATTCTGGGCGCACGCCTTGCGCCCCTACTTGACTCTTCATTCTTCCTTTTATCTTTCTTACTTCCTTCTTCTTCTTTCTTTTCTCCTGACTCCTGACTCGGTGACTCCTGACTCCTGACTCGGTGACTCCTGACTCCTCTGACTAACTGGGATCTTGAGGAATATTCAATTTTCGCCCAAAACGGTCATAAACTAAAATATCCCATTGTCCATTATTGCTATATTCAAACGCAATTCTACTACCATCAGCACTAATAGTAGGATTGCGGACTTCTCCTTGGATATCACCAGCTAAATTTCGTAATTGACGCACATCTCGATCATAAAAAACAATTTGTGTTCGTCCTTGACGACTAGCAGCAAAAACAATGAATTTACCATTATCAGATGATGCAGGATGGGAAGCAATCGTATCAAAAGAATTTAAACCTGGTAAATCCACCAAATTCCGAGTCACCGTATCAAACATATATACATCTTGACTGCCTCGGCGATCGCTCGTAAACACCATATATCTCCCCGAAATTTGCGGATTTAACTCCGATGAAAAACTATTAAGACTCCTACCCCCAGAATCAAATGGGTAACTGAGTAAACGCGGATAGCCAAAACACCCAGTTAATAGAGTTGAGCATAAAATTAAAATAATTGATAATTTATAATTCATTTAGAGAACAAGGAACAGAGAACAAAAGCAGAAAGGGTTAATAAACAAACCAATTACCAATCCTGAAAATCCTTAAATCCTGGACATCCTGATTCAGACAAAATAAATTTTAATTGGTATTCACCGTTGCACCATTAGGAATATCTAACTCAATAGTTGGACCCCTATCGAGAACTTCAATATCCCATTGTCCACGACCAGCAGATTCAAACGCAACATAACGCCCGTCAGGACTAATAGTAGGATTTCTCACCCAACCACGAAAGGTGGGAGTCAGAATTTGTGAATTTTGCGAAGCCCGATCATAGAGTGCTACAACTGGTCTACCTTGATCACTGGTAATATAACAAATGTAGCGTCCTGTATAACTCAAACTAGGACTTTCCGCAATTACAGATTGTCGGTTTAAGCCCGGTGTGGGCATAAAACTTTGATTTTCTAAATCGTATACTAACAACTGCTGACGACGAGAACGATTGGAAATAAAAGCCAAAAAACGGCCATTACCACTCATTGCCGGTTGTTCTTCAGTATATCGGCTATTCAGAGAAGTTACTCCCATCGGGATATTATCAGCAGCACAAGATATTAGTAAACTTGTCAGTCCAAAAATTAGGCTCCAATAAATAGACTGTTGGAGCCAGAAGCTAGGTGTAAATGTTTTCACATTACTGTTTTCCGTCGTCCACCCCAAATGTTTTAAATATCGTCATCAAAATCGGAATTATCCGGCTCATTATTGGGCTTATTAATGGGATTGTATGGTACATAATCCGTTGGTATAGCCTCATCATCATCCTGTCTTCTAGGCGGAACTGAGTCTCTGGGAGGACGACGTTTTCTGGGTCTAGGAGTAGGAGCAACATCATCCTCTCGGCTTTCTGGGCGTTGGGGGCGATTATTACCGCTATTACTGTTATTACCGCTATTATTGCGACGTGGTGGTTTTCTTACTTCATCTTGAGAATTTGCACCTTCCCAATCATCAACTTGTCTGGGAGCAGAACCCCAATTTTCATCTGTATTACTCTCGCTGGGACGACCGACTGAACGCCCAGAATTAGGACGACGCTTTCTTTCTCCTGAATCTGGTCTTTCCCTGTTCCGTGGGTTTGGTGAACTGCGTGGAGCTTGATCTTCGTAATAGTCATCACGGGGAGAACGTTCATCTCGACTACCCCGAATTCTCGGACGTTGAGGAGCTTCTTCCTCTTCTTCATAAGGTAGCGGTTCTAAATCTGCATCCATCTCAGCTTGATAATTGCGCCGCTCAGAATAAGAATATTTCCTGCTAACCTCGCGTTCATCGTCCACAATGGGAGTATTGCGTTTAGCTTGTTGAGTAGCGATACTCCGCAGACGAATACTTTCAACCGCAAAAAATACCGTAGAACCTACCAAAAGCAACTGACCAAATTGTAAAATTGGATCAAGTCGCCATCCTTGGAAGACAAGAATAAAGCCGCATAATAAGCCAACCGCTGCAAAAAAGATGTCTTGATCTCTTGACAGTTCTGGCCGGACAGTCCTAAGAAAGTACAGTGCTGCTCCAGCTACAGCCAGGAAAATTCCCAGAATACTGGCTGAGTTCGCTCCAAAATTTACCTGAGCTAAAACACTGGCTGAGTTCAGCCCAAAATTAACCATTGGCGTTTTCCTAATATCAAATCTATATTAACGAGTTACACTTACCATCACTATTTTAACCAGTCATAATATTGTAGAAGAAGAATACTGGAGTTCAGAAGTCCAGGAGAAAGGAGAAGACAATTCTTCCCCAGTCCCCAGTCCCTAAAAATTAAAAACGTTGGATTTTATCTTTTTGGCTAATGAAAATTAGACCAATGGTAGCAGGGATAACGACAATCGCAGTCCCAAAAACCAAACTCCAAAGAAAATTTGCTAAAGAGGGTGTCATAGTTCTCAACCTTTTTTTACACAGTTTATTCTCATTTTAATCCTGGATTACTTTCTTGAAAAGTAGAACAGGATTATCTATCCAACTTGGTATCTACTTGATTGATGATCCCAAGTCAATAACTTTGTTTTTCCATTCTCACAATAAAATGACACCATTTAGTTAAAATTAAAAAAGAATGCGTTACAAAACTTAAAATTTCTCAACTTAGGTCTAAGTTGAGGATGTTCTCACAAATATTAGCTAAACAAAATGACTGGTGTTAACTTGACTACTTGGATTCTTGGCCCCTTTTTGGGAGTGATGACGTTTTTATTTATTTTCCGCATTATTCTGACCTGGTATCCCCAATTCCATCTCAACCGTTTACCTTTTAGTCTGATCGCTTGGCCGACTGAACCCTTCTTAATCCCGTTGCGGAAGTTAGTACAACCTATTGGTGGTGTAGATATTACCCCGATTATCTTAGTAGCGATTTTTAGTTTTATTCGGGAAATTTTACTAGGTCAGCAAGGGTTACTGACCATGTTATATAGGTAATAGGAGTCAGGAGTCAGAAGGAAGGAGTCAGGAGTCAGGAGTCAGGAGTCAGGAGTCAGGAGGAAGAAGGAAGAAGGAAGAAAAAATTTTTCCCCAAACAACTGACAACTAACAACTGACAACTAACAACTGACAACTGACAACTGACAACTGACAACTGACCAATTATTGCATTTTCATATCCTGAACAAAGCTGGTGTAAATATTACCCTGCAAAAATTGGGAGTTTTCCATAATTTTTTGATGAAAGGGAATGGTTGTCGGGACTCCAGTAATGGCACATTCTCTCAATGCGCGTTTCATGCGGGTAATTGCTGTAGCTCGATCTGGTCCCCAGACAATTAATTTACCAATCAGGGAGTCGTAATAAGGGGGAATGTTGTAATCCGTGTATACGTGGGAATCAATCCGCACTCCTGGTCCTCCAGGTGGTAGATAACCAGTAATTTTACCGGGGGCTGGGCGAAAATCATGATCTGGATCTTCGGCGTTAATGCGACATTCAATAGAATGTCCTCGAAGAACCACTTCTTTTTGTGTCAGCTTTAGTCTTTCCCCTTGAGCAATGCGAATTTGTTCAACTACTAAATCTATACCAGTAATCATCTCTGTAACTGGATGCTCAACTTGTATCCGGGTGTTCATTTCCATGAAATAGAATTTACCGAATTTGTCTAGAAGAAATTCGATAGTTCCAGCACCGCTGTAGTTAATAGACTGGGCAGCTTTAACGGCAGCTTTTCCCATTTTTTGCCGTAAATCTGGATCAAGAGCCGGACTAGGGGCTTCTTCTAGGAGTTTTTGGTTACGACGCTGAATTGAACAATCTCTTTCACCTAAATGGATCACGTTGCCGTAGTTATCCGCTAAAATCTGAAATTCAATGTGCCGGGGACGTTCAATAAATTTTTCTATATAAACGCCTGAATTACCAAAAGCTGCTCCTGCTTCCCCTTGAGCCGCGAGGAATAGTCTCACAAACTCATCTTCGGAGCGGACAAGCCGCATTCCTCTACCACCACCACCGGCGGTAGCTTTAACCATTACAGGATAACCAATTTTTTGAGCGATCGCTAATCCTTCTGCTTCTGATTCTACTAACCCTTCACTACCGGGAACTGTAGGAACACCGGCTTTTTGCATAGTTTCTTTAGCGGTGGACTTATCCCCCATCAGCCTGATAGATTCGGGTGTAGGTCCAATGAAAGCGATATGATGATCCGCACAAATTTCGGCAAATCTGGCATTCTCTGATAAAAAACCATACCCAGGATGAATGGCACCGGCATTGCGCGTTAATGCAGCAGCAATAATATTGGGAATATTCAAATAACTTTTACTGCTGGCAGGTTCACCAATGCAAACGGCTTCATCTGCAAGTTGGACGTGCAGCGCGTTTCTGTCAACAGTGGAGTGAACAGCAACTGTGGCAATTCCCATTTCTTCACAGGCACGGAGAATGCGAAGGGCTATTTCTCCTCGATTGGCAATTAATATTTTATCAAATTTCATTTTCGAGTTGCGATATCAGTACCAGTAGATTGACATTTTCTCCTATCCTGTTGACATAAAGCGGTTGCATTACTGCAAATCGTGACAGGAGATTCCCAAACCTCATTCTTAGCAGACTATTGGATTATCTGGCATCTTTGCTAGACCTCTTAATATGACTTGTGCTGTAACTATATTTCTGTTAGTCTCATACCCATTCAAAAAATATTTGGGAAATATTGGAAAAATATTGTATTTGAGAGATTTTTTTATGTTATACTCTAATCTGTGTTCAAAACCGCGCGGATGTGGCGGAATTGGTATACGCGCACGCTTGAGGTGCGTGTGGGCATAGCCCTTGCGAGTTCGAGTCTCGCCATCCGCATTTTTGAATGTAAATAACCCGCTGTTATGTCAGAAAAATGATTATAGCAGCGGGTTTACATTTTTTAGGGAACAGGGAACAGGGAACAGGGAACAAGAGATGGAAAGAATTTTCCCAATAACCAATGATTGACCAGCTTCTTCTAGTGATGCTGGTTTTTGTGCTATTCATAGAAATATATATAAACTTTTGTAAAGAACATTGACTACTACTTTTAATCCCACAAATGATTTAATCTTACCCAGCGCTTGGCATTGTCTAACTCCCATTTGGCAAGGTGGGGAGGAAGCTATTAAACGCGGGTTACCTCACAGTCAGTTAGCTCCTACTTGGCAATTATTGCTTTTGGGTGATGGTTCTCCGACTCGACACGTCCAACTACTGACGGGTGAACCAACGGAGGTAGATGTAATTGATATGTCAGCAATTGGCATGAATGCCGATAATGCACCAACTATGATGCAGATGCTACCGGGTCCAAGAGTGCGCCGACAGGTTTGGGTGCGAACTGCTTCCGGTCAGCGGTTATATTATGCTGCTTCTTGGTGGGAAGCAAGTCATGTAGATGAGTATTTACAAAACAAGTCTTTACCAATTTGGGCAAGTTTAGCACGGTTACGAACTGAGTTATATAGAGACGTTCAAGGCATTTATTATGGTAACTCAGAAGCGTTAGAGTTGGGTTTTCAGGAAAAGGGGCCTTTTTGGGGTCGCCATTATTTGTTTTGGCATCATGGACAACCGCTAACTTTGATTTATGAGGTTTTTTCGCCTTTTTTAACTAAATATTTGGGTGCGATGAATTATGAAAGTTAATCCTCTCAATTACTAATCCCCAAAACCAGAGAAAGGTTACATCTACAGCAGTTGCGGAAACTAATAGACTTTTAATGTCAAATTTGTGTCATAATCAACCCTAACTGGGGGGAAAATGACTTTTTGACTAAAGGGTGAGTCTTAAAAATAATATTCTCTTGGTGTATCCGTGTATGTTAATTGTCAGAATCAGGATATCCAGGATTTAAGGATTTTCAGGATGAAATTAACATTCTTTTCGTGTGTTTCGGTGTGCTATGTTTCGCGCAAAGTGGCAAAGGAGCAAAGACGCAAAGAAGAAATTAACTGTGAGAATAATAGAAAATTATCAAAATTTTATTATTCAATTACAATTAAACATCCTGTTAATCCTTAAATCGGTGGATATCCTGATTCTGACAAAAATACTATTGTTGTAATTTTCTAATTCTATTCAAAGCATCCTGATAAGTTTCATTATTGCCCTGTTGTTGATATATTTTTGCTGCTTGTTGAAAATCAGATATCGCTTGAAATTTGTCTCCTAAAGTAGCGTATGCGTTTCCCCGGTTGTAGTAGGCATCAGCATTGTTAGGATTAATCTTGAGAGCTTGGTTGTAATCTTGTATGGCTGCTTGTTTATCTCCTAAATCATAACGGGCATTTCCCCGGTTGAGGTAGGACACGGCATCGTTAGGATTAATCTTGAGAGCTTGGTTGTAATCTTGTATGGCTGCTTGTTTATCTCCTAAAGCAGAACGGGTATTTCCCCGGTTGTAGTAGGCATTGGCATTGTTAGGATTAATCTTGAGAGCTTGGTTGTAATCTTGTATGGCTGCTTGTTTATCTCCTAAATCATTACGGGTAAGTCCCCGGTTGTAGTAGGCATCGGCATCGTTAGGATTAATTTTGAGAGCTTGGTTATAATCTTGTATCGCTGCTTGTTTATCTCCTAAAGCATCACGAAGATTTCCTCGATTGATGTAGGCATTGGCATCGTTAGGATTAATTTTGAGAACTTGGTTGTAATCTTGTATCGCTGCTTGATTATCTCCTAAATTATAATAAGCCATACCGCGATAGAATAAAGCTTCAGAATTATTAGGAGTAAGGCGAATTACTTCGTCATAAGCTAATATTGCCCCGCGATAATCTCCTATTTCATACTTATCCGCAGCCTGAACTAAGAAATCATCAGCTTTTTGTTTTGTCGTCTTTGGTGGTTCAGATAAACCTTGAGACAGTTGAATTAAAATATTAATAGGAATACCGGAATTTCTTCCAGATTTTACAGTCGCACTAGAGGTATTGATCTTATCAAAATCAATATCAATTTTAAAATTTTGGTTCTCAACCAGAGTTCCTTCAGCGTGGCTGGGTTGGTTGATAGTCGCAATTGTCGTTAATGCTGTCAGGGAAGCCAGAGTGACAATTTGCGTCAACCCTATCCACCCTTGACTAAATAACCTTTGTTTCATAACTTTAGGTAATTTTTGTGATATTAATTTGATACTGTTCTTATAATAAATTATATCTAAACGTGAGTAAGTTTGGGCAACTCACGGACTAATTTATATTCAAAACGTCTTAATCGTGTGATTACATAGTAGGGCTTTAGCAGCCCGCCTGGGAATGAATTCCCAGTCTAATAGCAAAAGTCATCTGAAGATGACTAAGAATTGTCTAAATCCTCAGTTTACTTTAGTAAACTTTAGCTATTAGCCCGGAAATTCATTTCTGGGCGGGTGTGGAAGCCAAACAAATAACGCATCCGTAGCTTAAGTTGACACCAATAAGCACTGCTAAACCCCTACACATCTCGGTTTTTAACTAAATATCTGGGCGCTATGAATTATGAAGGTTAATCTTGCCAATGACTAATCTCCAAAACCAGTTAGGATCAAGGAAATCGGAATTTGGAGAGAAGTGTTTATGAATCTGGTTGTACTCCAGAACTGGCTAGATAATGCCTCTTTTGCTGTCTTATTCTGTACGATGTTGGTTTATTGGGTGGGGGCGGCTTTTCCGAGTTTATCGGTGACAGCGGCTTTGGGAACAGCCGGTATGGCGATCGCTAATTTGTGTATGGCGACTTTATTAGGGGCAAGATGGATCGAAGCGGGTTATTTTCCCCTGAGTAATCTCTACGAGTCTTTATTTTTCCTGACTTGGGGAATTACTGCTGTCCATTTAATTGCCGAAAATAGCAGTCGTAGTCGTTTGGTGGGAGTTGTGACTGCACCTGTAGCGATGTGCATTGCTGCTTTTGCTACTCTAACTTTACCATCAAATATGCAGGTATCAGAGCCTTTAGTTCCGGCTTTGAAATCTAATTGGCTGATGATGCACGTCAGTGTCATGATGTTGAGTTATTCCGCTTTGATGGTAGGCGCATTGTTAGCGATCGCATTTTTAATTGTTACTCGCGGCCAAAATATCCAATTACAAGGTAGTTCCTTTGGTAATGGCGGTTATCGGAGTAATGGCTATAAACTACTTAAAGCTGGTGAGTTAGTTACATCTACACCCGCTGCGGAAACTAATGGCTTTTCTCGCGTTGAAATTAATAACAACGGGAATGGAACTGCGGTTTTGGATTTAGTCACAACCACTCCTATTCAAACCACTGAAATTCTTTCACCTCAACGCCTCAACTTGGCTGAAACCCTCGATAATATCAGCTATCGCATCATTGGTTTGGGATTTCCTCTCCTCACAATTGGGATTATTGCCGGTGGTGTTTGGGCTAATGAAGCCTGGGGTTCTTACTGGAGTTGGGACCCTAAGGAAACTTGGGCGTTAATTACTTGGTTAGTTTTTGCCGCTTATCTGCATTCTAGAATAACTCGCGGTTGGCAAGGTAGAAAACCTGCAATTTTAGCTGCTGCTGGTTTTGTTGTAGTTTGGATTTGTTATCTTGGTGTGAATCTTTTGGGTAAGGGTTTACATTCCTACGGTTGGTTTTTGTAAGTTCATTTTCCCCCTTTTCTTTTGAGAGGGGGGGGTTCGCGCAAAGACGCTAAGGAGCAAAGGCGCAAAGAAAGAACTATAATAATTCATGTTGTTTTATAAATACATAACCAGCCTTTATGCTCCCTAATTTGACGCAATTTGGTATCTCCAGTTTGTTTATGTTTTTCGTTCTTTCGACACGATACCTGATTGTGTCTTCGCTGCTTTATTGGTTACTTTGGGTTCGTCGTCCCCAGTCTTGGGAAGTTCGTCGTCTTCATGATCTGGATAGACGGAAGAGTAAAATGAAAAGCGAAATCAAATGGTCTCTCTTTTCCTGTCTTATTTTTGCTTTACCCAGTGCTTTTATCATGGAAATGATCGCATTAGGACAAACAAAAGTTTATATAAATCCTATCCAATATGGCTGGGTTTATTTGCCAGTAAGTCTGTTTATATATTTGTTTATCCACGATACTTATTTTTATTGGACTCATCGCTGGTTACATATTCCTAGCATATATCACCGCTTTCATAAGGTGCATCACGAATCTATTAACCCTACTCCCTGGACTTCTTTTTCTTTTGATCCAGTTGAGAGTATGATGACGGCAATTATTATTCCTATTTTGGTTTTTATTATTCCTATTCACATTAGTATGATCATTTTATTGCTAACATTAATGACGATATTTGGCGTTGTCAATCATACAGGTTATGAGGTTTATCCCCGTTCCTGGATGCGTGGTTTTTGGGGGAAAAATTGGATTACTCCAACTCACCATACTCTTCATCATCACAAGTTTAATTGTAATTATGGTCTTTATTTTCGGTTTTGGGATCAGTTGATGAATACAGATGTGATGGTGAAAACGCCATTTATTCTGAAGAAAAATAGAAGTAATAACTAATGTGGTATTGTGGTTGAATTTTTATTCAATAAATTCTACATCAACAGATGAACACTGTTCTAAATAATCACAAGTAACAGCTACTAATGAACCAAACAGAAATAGTCTGCTTTAAATTCATATCTTTGATACCTCATTTTTTTAGCAAACATGGAATCAACCGATCTGTACGTGTAGTTTATTATTTCTTTGTTGTGTAATATAAAAATATTTATGCAAAGAATTCGATTAATGAAAGCAAGTTTGTAGGGTGAATCTGAATCCACCCCACAATATGCAATTAACGATTAAAAACCTTGCCGATAACCAACGCTCACAGCAGGGGAATTAATGGAACCAATTTCGGTTTCTGTATTATTCTTCTTTGATGTATAGCCAGTCAAACCTACGTATCTAAATTCAACGAAGGCATTACCCTTTTTGACGACTTCATACTGAACACCTACTTTTCCTTGATAAGCAAAAGATGTGCCATAATCAAACCCGTTGAGTCCATTATCTTGATCACTAATAAAACCCAAGCCTATACCAGCGCCAAGGTAGGGACGAAATTTAGACCTAGTAGCAATATCGTAATAACCATTCACAAAGGCGGTAGTTAAATTGATTTTGCCAACTCCTGAAGTGGGTGGATTCTGATTCTGATCATTAGGTACTCCCCCAGCGCTAACGCTTTTTAACTCATCATTGCCAAAAGCACCACTACCAATTTCTAGTTCAGCACGAGCATTTTTCCACTGATAACCACTAGCTATATTCCAATAAGAGCCAGGATATAAGCTCAACTCATTTTCAATCTCATTGGGGATGTTGGCATTCTGCAAAAGTTGGATTCTAGCAGCATCTGTGAATTTTCCTTTTAGCTTTACATCACTTGGAAAACCCCGACCCACACTTGCACCTAAATAAAAGTAATTACTTGCAGGCAGCTTAGAATCGGTATCACCACTGTTATATGTGGATGCTAGGGTATTGACTGGTTGAGTATTATTAGTGTTTTGATCTACTGAATCAGTCGAGTTAGAATTTTGGGACATTAAGTCGGCCGCTTTCCTAGAAACTTCCTCCGCTTGAGCAGGAGTCGTGACTAAAGTAGCTAATATAGCTAACCCTAAAAAGCACTTGTGTTTATTCATGATGTAGGTAAACCTTAATTTTCAACCTGAAAAACGAAATTATTTTGAGTTAGAGACTGTGTAAAAGTGACCTTAGCTGCGATACCAGTAAAGTCTGTTAAAAGCATTTCTTCCCCCCCAGCTATGTCACAAAATTTGATATTTCTATTCGGTGACATATCTATTAAGCACAAGTATGACATATTTACTTACAGGTGTCAACCCCATAACAGAGATTTAAATTTTCAGATCACGTACTTAACTATCACCTTTGCCTAAGTGATAATAATCACATAGCATAATTGATGTTAAATTACTGTAAAATAGCCACAATCGTGAATATATAACTGATGCAATTAAAATCAAGAATGAATCAACAAGAGTTTGAACGCGTATTCTATAACCTCACAGAAAACCGCAAAAACGTATTGCAGAAAATACTTTCAGGCCATACAGATATGGATATAGCCGAAGCGATGAACATTACAGAAGCATCCGTGAGAAAGTATGTGGAAAGAATATGTTACGAATTTGGACTGAATAATGAACCTGCTGATAATCGTCGTTACAAACGCTCAGACTTGGTTGGATTGTTTGCTAAATATAAACCAGAGTTATTAACTGATAGTCAATCTAAATGGACAAAAGAACTAGCAAAAACAGAAGATGAAGATCATGAAGATATTACTAAATCTATCTTGTATTTACTATCAGTTCATAAACCCGTTCCAGAAGAACTAAAAAAGGTGCTAAGACGCATGAATTTCAGTGAAAAAGAAAAAAAAGAAATTGCTAAATCTCTAAATCAATTAGGACATGAAAGCTACCTGAGTAATGATTTTATAATTGCTGCATCTTATCTAGAATTAGCAGTGGAATTAAATAAAAATCATGGTTCTGCTCACTATAATCTAGGGGCAACTTACGAAAAGTTAGATAATTTAGATGATGCTTGTCATCATTATCAGATTGCAATTAAATATCAAAACCGCGCTGCTGATGCTGCTATTAATAATTTAGCTCGGTTGCAAATTCTCCAAGGAAATAGTGCAGATGCTGTGAAAATTATTGAACCAATTTTGTCAAAGGTGAAAGATGACACAGTTAAAGTTTCATTACACAAAAATCTTGCTTGGGCATATTTTCAGCAAAATTCTTATGAACAAGCACACCAACATTTACTTATTTGTCTGGAATTAGAAAACAATTATTCTCCAGCTTATTGCTTATTGGCACAAGTCCAAGCAGCACAAGGAAATCGGCAAGCTTCTAGAGAATCATGGCGAAATTTTATAGAATTTTATACCCATGATCAAGAACTTAAAAAAGCCCATTGTAAATTACCAGAATTAGAAATTTGTAAGTTGGAAGCGATGAGAATTATTAATTCTCCAGACAAATAATATCCGCTCCATTAATTAGGAGGAACTAGAGGATCATCATCCTCATCTCCTTGATGACTCTGTGTAAACCAAATATTTTGCCCTTGCAGTGATTGTATTGATATTACCTGCAAAATATTATACTGTCTGTTGACGTTAGCAACTTCTGCTAGTGAAATTACTGAATTATCTTGATAAGCCATAACAACCTCTTTTTTGTCCTTACACAATCAAGTATCTCAATATTAGATGTAACTGTAAATACAATTAACTAATCAGTATTTAGCTAATAAAGACTAATAAAACTAATAAAGTTATGGCAAATTAAGATACAATCCAGAACAGGATATCAGGAGAGAACTAGACCATGGATACAAAACAGATAATTAGAGGATTAAAGGATTGGGTAAAGCGTGAAAAAGGCATAGATTTTCATTTAAATGCTTGTCAAGAAGCGATTTTAGAATATTCTTTGCAAAATATCGCCTATGCCAATATGGATAATCTCGGTTATGCTGTTGACACTATCAAAAATAATACGGGTCCTGATTTATTCAAATACCTCAGTCAAGTTACAGATAGAAAAGTTAGCAAAAAGAATTGCTTCTTAACTCTCCCACGACTTTTAGAACATCCTGGTACTGAGGAAGACACAGAAAACAATTTATTACGGATAGATTTACGGGAAGCACCAGTTCCTAAAGATTTCTATGGCCGTGTAGAAGAATTATCTAAGTTAGAAACATGGATAGTTAAAGAACACTGTCCTTTGGTGGGGGTTTTTGGTATGGGTGGGATTGGGAAAACACCACTATTAAGAAAGTTTGTGGATAAAGTTAAAGATAAATTTGATTATATTATCTGGAAGAAGCTTGAATATTCCCCTTTTTTAGAAGATTTTTTAACTCATATAGAATCATATTTTTCAGCTAATAATTTAGAAGAAAATCCCCATAAAAAAAATATATCTCAGAGAATTCTTAGCCTAATTTCTTTCTTAAATCAACATCGGTGCTTACTGATTTTTGATAATTGGGAAAAACTAATGGCAACTGATGAAATATCAGAAGATCAGCAAAAAATAAACTATTCTAACTATGGAAAACTTTTAAAATCTGTTGCAACATTAGAACATCAAAGTTGCGTAGTATTTGTCAGTTTACAAACACATCAACAAATGGATATTGTGGACAGATCCAGAGTTAGAGAATTAACATTAACTGGTTTAAATAATCAAGATTCTCAATACATATTGAAGAATTTTAAATTGTCAGAAAAGGGACGAGAAAGACTTATTAAACAATATCAAGGACATCCATCAGCTTTAGAATTTGCTGCTCAACATATTCAAAATAATTATAATGGTGAAATTGATGACTTTCTCAAAGGAACATTTTTTATTCATGATGTCATAACTGATTTATTTGATAAACATATTTCTGGTTTATCAAATATAGAACTCAATATCGTGCGAAAATTAGTTTATGAAACAGAACCAATGTCACTTCCTGAAATTTATCAATTATTTCCCTCTATTTCTCAAGCAAAAATTGGTCAAGCCATAGATAAATTATGTACAGATGGGTTAATTGCAAGGGATGATAGCCAAAGATTACCAACTTTTTGTATTGTGCATCCTTTACTTATTAAATATATTAAAAGACGTTTCCCTGAAAAAGATGACTAAAATGACAAATTTTTCCAGAAAAATCCGTAAATATCCAATTTTAGCTAAATGGTTATTTTTAATAATCTTGATACTTAGTTTTTCTTCCTGGATATATTTGATTTTTAATCCGCAATTATTGATAAATATTTTTTCTCAAAATTGGTGTAAAGATTTTGAGTTAAATGACAATTTATCTTGTGGAGAAGAAAGTCTCTTTACAAAAAATAAATTTCCATTGTTTCAACAAGGTAACTTTAAAAAAGCTGTTGATTTTTTTACTAAACAGAGACTTAATAATCAAAATAATCCAGAAATTTTAATCTACCTCAACAATGCCAAATTGATGCAACAAGGCAAAAAAAGTTACACTATTGCTATTGTTATTCCTATTAATCAGGATGCTAGAGGTATAGCAGAAGCCTTGTTAAGAGGTGCAGCACAATTTCAAGAAGATTTCAACAAAGATCCTAAAAATCCAGGTTTAAAAATTCTGGTTGTTAACGATGAAAATAAACCTGACACAGTTGATAAATTAGCTGAACATCTGCTTTCTAAAAATGATGTAATCGCAGTCATTGGACATTATACATCTGAAGTAACTAAAGCAGCTTTACCTGTTTATCAAAAGAACAAAGTTGTTGTTATTGCTCCTGCTACGGCTGCTAGAAAAAGTCTTTTTTCCGGTAAGAAAGTTTTACCAAACTTCTTATTTCGGACTATCCCCAGTGTGAAACTTCAGATTCCTAAATTAATTGAGCAATTGCAATTATCACAATTAGCTATTAAAGAAAAAGTAGCTGTTTTTTACAATCCAAACAGCACTTTTAGTCAATCTGCTTTTGAAGAATTTCGTAACCAATTAGGTGCAAGTAAGATAATTGAACAAGATATATCTATATCTAAATTTATGCCCCGTAAAATCTTAAATGAAGTTAAGCAGCAAGGGGCAAAAGCACTGATTCTCATTCCTGATGGTAAAGTTAATCATTATAGTTTTAAAAATACTTTAAACCTGATAGATGTCAATGAAGATCAACTGCCAATGGCAGGATACTCGACTCTATATGATGAGACTATACTCTATAAACAGAATGTCAAAAAACTTTTAATAGTCGTTCCTTGGCATCCTTTATCTAGTCCTAATAAAGAGATGATTCAAAGAGCTAAACAACTTTGGGGAACTGCTAACATAGGTGTTCAAACCGGAATATCTTATGATGCTACTTTGGTTTTGACAAAAGCTCTAGAAAAAGTATCTATATCTCATAGTTTGCCAAACCAAAGATTGGCTATACAGCAGCAATTAAACAATATAAAACAGGTAACAGGAGGAGCTTCAGGAACTATCTCTTTTGATAATGATGGAGATATGATAGAAAACACTTCTCAAATAGTTCGTGTTATCCCTACTAAATGTGCCATATCTGGGGCAATATTTGTCCCAATGAACTATGATTTGACAAAATTAGATTGTCAATAAATGATCAAGAATTCTAAAATAAATAAGTAGTTGATTAACCCAAAAGAGAGAAAGCTATGATTGAACCTGGAGATATTATCCATAATCGTTATCATGTTCTGCAAGAATTAGGAGATGGTGGTTTTGGTAAGACTTTTGAAGTAGAAGATACGTTCATGAATGATCATAAAGTCATTAAAATTTTAACCCAATCAAGTGATAAAGTCTTGGGACTTTTTAAACAAGAGTTTAATGTATTACAACAATTAAATAATCCGGGAATTCCCCGCGTAGAAGTGGATGCTTACATTAAATTTAAATGTCCTCACACCCCGGAAGCTTTACATGGTTTAGTCATGGAGAAAATTGCTGGACAGGATTTGGGTAAATGGTTGGAACAAAATTACAAAATTCCTAATAGCCAACAAGCTATCGAATGGCTAGAACAATTGACCCTGATTCTATCTCATGTTCATAGTCAGAACTATTTACATCGGGATATTAAGCCAAATAACATAATGTTAAAACCTGATGGTCAATTAGTATTAATTGATTTTGGTATTGTTAAAGAATTTATCCAAAAAATTCAAAAGCAAACTATTCCGGCTACAATAGTGGGATCATTAGGCTATTGTTCACCAGAGCAAGAAGCCGGTAAAGAGGTAGATTATACATCTGATTTTTTCTCCTTAGGGCGGACATTTCTGCACTTACTCACAGGAACTTATCCTGGATACGATAACTTTCAAAGAGATAGACAAACCGGAAAGTTATTATGGCAAGATAAAGCCCCAGAAATTTCTGAAGAATTTAAAGATTTAATTGATTATTTAATGGAGCATGATCCAAAAAATAGACCACAAAATACACAAAAAATTTTGCGGTTCATCCAAAAAATTAAAGCTGGTCAAAAACAAGTTATCCTCCCTATCCCAATTGTTTTCTTCAGCTTTGCTCTCAATTTCGTTTTTCTGACTTTACTAGCTATGGAAGTTACATTAGGTATAGGCTTGAAAGTTCTCTTCGTCGTTGTTCTATGTGTGATTGGCGGGTTTCTCTTTTTACCTTTGATTAAATATCTATTATGACATGGACACCCCTCCACGCCCAAATACATCGGACTATCCGCGCCCGTAATCTATTTGAGCGCAATCAAAAGCTATTAGTCGCAGTATCGGGTGGACAAGATTCCCTATGCTTAATTAAATTACTATTAGATCTACAACCCAAATGGGAGTGGAACATAGCCATAGCCCATTGTGATCATTGTTGGCGCGAAGACTCCCAAGCTAATGCTCACCATGTTAAAAATTTAGCGAAAACTTGGCACACACCCTTCTATTTAGAAACAGCTAATCAACCTGTTAACAGTGAAGCCACAGCCAGAAATTGGCGATATCAGGCCTTAACAAAAATCGCCCAGTCTTATAACTATCAATATATTATTACCGGACATACTGCCAGCGATCGCGCGGAAACTTTACTATACAATTTAATGCGTGGTACTGGTGCTGATGGTTTACAAGCTTTAACTTGGCAACGTCCCCTAACTGACAATATCATGTTAGTGCGTCCATTATTAGAAGTTAACCGTTCCCAAACAGAGCAATTTTGTCAAGAGTTTAATTTACCAATTTGGGAAGATTCCACCAATCAAAATTTACAATATGCGCGAAACCGCATTCGTCAAGAATTAATCCCCTATTTAAAAGCGAATTTCAATCCCCAAGTAGAAGCAAATTTAGCGCAAACAGCCGAACTTCTACAAGCAGAGGTAGAGTATTTGGAACAAACAGCCCATCAGTTGCGGCTAGAAGCCTCAGTACAGGGCGAGAAAGGTAATTTAAAGGTAAACCGCTGTTTATTAAAAAAAGTACCCCTAGCTTTACAACGTCGGGTCATGCGTCAGCTACTTCAAGAAATACTTCCTGATGCCCCTAATTTTGAACACATTGAAAAAATCACAGCCTTAATCACAGCCCCCAATCGTTTCCGAACAGATCCTTTTCCTGGAGATTGGACAGCAATAGTCCAAGGTGACTGGATTTATATATACTCAAAACGGTTGGGACATGGACTTTTGTAAAATCACGAAAAACCTAGATTTGTAGGGGTTTAGCAATGCTAAACCCCTACCCGCTTAAATCAAATAATTAAGCCGTGTTGAGTATAACTTAATCAAAAAAAGAAGGATCTGTATCCGTAGCATCCATTAAGAAAAATGAGCAAATAAGCAACTAGTACAACACGGCATAAATAAACCAACCATTCTAAATCGTTAAAAAGCCTATACTGTCTTCGTTTTGACTTTTGACTTTTGACTTTTGACTTCCGCCCTGCGGTACTAGTTACTTACCCCTGGGAGAGAGTTAGACTCATAAAACTCTGGAGAGTTTGACGCATCTGGGTAACAATCAGAAATTGAGAATTACCACTTGCTTGGACTTGAGTTAAAGATTCAGAAATATTTTGTAATTGATCCCGTAAACCATCAAGAGCATCCTGAATAGGTTGCAGAGCTTCTTGATAAAGATTAACTCTTCCCCAGCATTCAGCAGTTGCTGTTCGTAAATTTAGTAATTGCTCCTCTAGGGAGTTGACTTCCTGACGCTTTGCTTCTACTTCCTGGGTTTGATGATCAATTGTCTCTTGATCTGCGGCGATAGTAGTCAGCATCTGCACCATGTCACCCTCTAGCTTCTGGATTTGGGTAGATTTTTGCTGTTTTTGGGCTTCAAGTTGCAAAACCATTGATTCTAAATTACTAGATTCACCTTCTCTGACAACCGCAATCCCTTGTCTTTGCCACAATACAACTTGTTTTTGCTGGAGAGTTTTTTGCTGTCCGATCAAATTGCGTCTTTGCCCAACTAGACTTTCGTTTAGCATCTGGCAAAGATCCCGTTCATCAGCTAATTCTAATTCTAAATTTACCCGTTCTCCCCCAGCGGAATGGACAATTTTTTCCTGAAGTTCTTCTATAAATTTTTGCTTGTATTGAAGTTCCTGTTCTTGTTCTTGCACAAAATCAGAATCCCTGTCTAACTTCTCCTGCCAATTTTGCACCATTTGCTCCAATTCCTTCAGAGGCATTTTCTGCAAGGCTGCTACATCAATTCCCCATTTAGGAACTTCAGTTTCAGTGTTAGCTGCCAAATGATGTAGCTTTTGGTAAAACTCCTCCTCCGTTCCTAGCTGCTGTTTGAGTATCGTAGTTAATTCCTGTTTACTATTAACTATTGTTGTTTTCAATTGCACCTGAGTAATTTGTTGTGCTAAGGAATTTTGTACCTTTTGCAATTCATTTTGGCAACCAAACAGCTTTTGCATCAGTTCCTCTCCCTCCTTTTGCTGCTGATTAGCTGAATGACGTTGGATTTCCAACTTTTGCCAATGTAGATTTAAAGCATCCTGTTGCTGATCTGCAAATTCAAAAGCATAATTAAGACTTTCCTTAACTGTGTCAATGGGAGTAGTTTGACTAGATAAGCGATCAAGTAAATCACTCAGGACTCGATTGCGCTCTTGATCTACAGATTTAGACTTTTGATAATTTAAACTTATCTCCTCCAAGCGACTCTGTTCAAATCGCAAATGCTCCCAAGCCCCTTCTAAATCCCGGTGATTACTTTCAACCTCTGTCCGTAATCGATCAATCTCTGTACCAGATGTATCAAATAAATGTTTATGTGTATCTATCCGTTTAGAGTCATGCTCCAATCTTTGTACTTGCTCCCAACGGAATTCCATCTCGGTTTCTCGACGATTCAGTTCCTGAGCCTGGATCATCAGCGACTGTTTCCACTGATCAATTTCCTCTTCTTTGAGTTTAAATTTTTGCACTTGTTGGGAAAAATTCTGCAAAATATTTACCAATGGACGACCTGCATCCTGAATCCGCTGTACTAGACGATTCGGACTCAATTCCACCAGTACCAATGCACGATCATTTAATTTACTTGCTTGATCAGCAATAATTATTTCGTTCGGTATTGGACTCCAATTTTGGTCATTACGTTGACAGGCGATTAGTTTTAGTGCGCTTTTGCCACTACCAAGTAACCCACTCTTCGGTTTTTGTACTTCTGCTAAATACAGCACACCGTCAATCCTTTTGATCTACTTTGTCTCTGTATTGTATAATATAAGAGGGTGTTTGAAAAGTCGGACAAGTTGTCTATTGCCAACTAGTGATTTGTGAGACGATAGCATCAATCCTAAAATTACAAGGTTATGAGATTTGTGCCATGCTGCGGCATTCCACAGTCTTTCGGGTTGTACCAATTATTATTATGCTGACTGGCAAAGATGGACTTATTGATCGTGTTCGTGCCAGGATGGTAGGGGCAACTGATTATCTGACTAAACCTTTACAGATCAAGAATTGCTAATGCTGATAGAGCAATATCTCAATTTAGATTATTGTTCAGGTGTACAAATAGGATAGAAGACTTGCTGATTGGGTGCAAGATGGGCTAAAAGATGTTATCACAAGAATAAAATAGTTGTCTAACCAACTTCCATCTACGGTAAAGTAGTGAAACAATAAACTTAATTTATACAGTTCATCTTTGTCATGAGAGCAAATTATTTTCCTCAAGGGAAAGTCTAAATCAGGAGGTAAATAGACATTTATGAGCACAATTCTAATTGTTGAGGACAGTATCGTCCAAAGAGAGATGATGACAGACCTTCTGAAAGCTAGTGGCTTAGAAGTTACTCATGCAAGCGATGGCGCAGAAGCTTTAGAAGCCATTCACAAAGCACCTCCCGATTTGGTGGTTTTGGATATTGTCATGCCCCGCATGAATGGCTATGAACTCTGTCGGCGCTTAAAATCTGATCCTAAAACCCAAAATGTTCCTGTAGTCATGTGTTCTTCTAAAGGTGAAGAATTCGATCGCTATTGGGGGATGAAACAAGGGGCAGATGCCTATATAGCTAAACCCTTTCAACCAATCGAGTTGGTAGGAACAGTCAAACAACTGCTGCGAGGACAAGGATGAAAATAATATGGTTAACAAACCAGATTTTTTAAATGGAAGTGAGCAAGATCAATTCCGTCCCGAATTACAACTAGAAAGTCCCCAAGGTGAGTTGCATTTGCGGTTTTATCTGCCCTCACGTCAGGAATTTGCATTACAAGCTATGGGAATTCGGGAAGTAATTGAACTTAGTCCTGATCGGATTACACCAATTCCTAATACATCTCCCTTACTTTTAGGAACGCTAAATTTACGGGGACGCTTGATTTGGGTGGCTGATTTGGGGCAATTTCTCGGTGAAACAACCCCATTAAACACGGATTGCTCAGAAATCCCTGTCATTGCCATTGAAGATCAAGATACGATAGTAGGCTTAGGAGTAGAAGAAATTTGTGGGATGGACTGGCTTGATGTACAGTATCTAAAGCCACAAAATAACGTACCAGATGCTATGGCTCCGTTTTTGCGGGGAGAGTGGTTATTTGATACAGAAAAAGAAAAAAAATATTTACGACTACTGGATCAAATAGCAATTTTGCGAAGTGCGCGGTGGGCAGAATGAACTAGGGAGGGAGGATATGGAAGCACGTATAGACAATCAAGAGCTAACTTATGATCGGGCAAGAATAGCTTATGAGCAACAAGACTATGAATTAGCCGCGGTATTAATTGATAAGTTGGTGCAAAATTCACCAACTGACCCTAACTTACATTTGTTAAAGGGACATACATACTATATGTTGCAACAATACGATGTGGCTAAAGATAGCTACCAAAGCGTATTGTATTTAACAAGCGAAGAAGAAGTTATTCGTCTTGTTAATAATTGTATTGCAACTATAGATCAGTATACAGAGCCTTTTAGTGATTATAAATCTCCATTTCATGGTCTGGTGACAACTGGAGAATCTTTGGATTTAGGGATGATGGGGAATTTGCATAGCCGCAGTGTGGAAATGAACTCCTTTGCAGAATATGAACCACCCCTAGATCCTCTAGAACATAATCCGTTCGCAAGTCATCCAGATAGTATGGAATTTGACAGCAATGCCTTAGATGGTGTCATGAGTGATGATCCCTTTGGTGTACCTACCGAATATCTCACCAGTGATCCAATATCAGGTCAATTAGAGTTACCACCTTTTTGGCAAGAAGATATTTCTGGCGGTGATAATCAGGCTGTTATTAATCACAATTTAGCTAATGAAACTTCAGCAATTAGTGATGATTCCAGCAGCTATTCACCTTTTGCAGCAACTAAATTATCCCTTGATTATGACTCTGAAAATCAGACTGAGATATTGATGGGGGAAGATATAGACGACTTAATGGATGATAACTTTGAAGATTTAACCCTCAGCCAAAACGATACATATTTAGAGATTAACGAACAGGCAATCAACAACAATCAAGATCAACCAATATCGGCATCATTTACCAACAATTCTGCGCCACCACAACGGCAGTTTAATTTCAACTCTTCATCAGCAAAAAATAACTTTGATGATGATAGTTTTGACTTAGATGCGTTTGAATCTGCTTTTGGGGCAGAGAATGAAGGAGATTTAGGGGCTGAAACCTTTATTTCCACTAAAGATACTAGTAATATCTCCAGTGGAGGCAGTAATAAGAATAATATAGAGTTTTTAAACGACTTTGATGAATTCGATGATCTCGGTGATAGACCAGGATTTGATCTCACTGAAGATAGCAGTTTTGGCGATGGGGGAATGCTGTCAGAATCTCCAGATAGTCGGGGAAATTCGCTAAATCAATTTGTTGATGACTCATTCAATGATCAAGAAAGCGATGCTTATCAAGATCGCAGTCATCGTGATCAAGAACTATTCACAATTACTGGCGCTCAAGAAGCAGTTCCTGTTTTTACCCAATCAGAGGTGGCGAAGACAGAACCCAATGTAGCCTTTGACCAAGGCCTATTTGGACCCTTTGAAAACGCCTCCCTCGATAAAAAACAATGGTGGATAGCCGGAACTGTCGGCTTAGTATCACTAGTGGGTGTAGCTATTGTGAGCGCGGTGACAATTTCAATTTCACCGGCTCAACAACGGGAATCCGTGAGAAATACAGGTTGGTTAATGGCCTTAGCCGCAGGAGCTACAGGTGCAGCTACCGCTGGGTTTATGAGTAATCTCACTCTCAAACAAATTCGCCGGACTACTAAGGATCTGCAAAGTCAGTTTGATTCTGTCCGTCAAGGCAATATGAATGTGGAAGCAACAGTCTATTCACAAGATGAATTAGGCTATTTAGCCACTGGCTTTAATGATATGGCTAGGGTAATTTTCACAACTACGAATGAAGCCCAACGCAAAGCCATGGAGATGGAAGAAGCTAAAGAAAACCTGCAACGTCAGGTAATTCGCCTTCTGGATGACGTAGAAGGAGCAGCCAGAGGAGATTTGACAGTTCAAGCCGAAGTCACAGCCGACGTACTGGGAGCGGTTGCTGATGCCTTTAACCTGACAATTCAAAATCTCCGGGATATTGTCCAACAGGTAAAAGTGGCGGCACGGGATGTGACCAAAGGTTCAACCAATTCCGAAACTTTTGCTAGAGCCTTATCTGGGGATGCTTTACGACAAGCAGAAGAGTTAGCTGTGACGTTGAATTCCGTCCAGGTCATGACTGATTCCATCCAACGGGTAGCAGAAGCAGCCAAGGAAGCGGAAACTGTAGCCCGTGAAGCCAGTAAAATCGCTCAGAAAGGGGGAGAAGCGGTAGAAAATACGGTGGTAGGGATTTTGGAAATTCGGGAAACAGTCGCAGAAACTAGCCGAAAAGTGAAACGATTGGCGGAATCTTCCCAAGAAATTAACTCTATTGTTGCCATAGTTTCACAAATTGCTTCCCGTACCAATTTGTTAGCTCTTAATGCCAGTATTGAAGCGGCAAGAGCGGGAGAAGCAGGTAGAGGATTCGCTATTGTAGCTGATGAAGTGCGACAGTTGGCAGATCGATCTGCTAAGTCCTTAAAAGAAATTGAGCAAATCGTGATGCAAATTCAAAGCGAAACTAGCTCCGTTATGACAGCTATGGAAGAAGGGACACAACAGGTAATTCATCAAACTAGATTAGCAGAAGAAGCCAAGCGATCGCTAGACAATATTATCCAAGTAGCCGATCATATTGATATTTTGGTAAGATCAATTACCAGTGATACCGTAGAACAAACGGAAACTTCTCGTGCTGTGGCACAAGTAATGCAATCTGTGGAACTAACGGCTCAAGAAACCTCTCAAGAAGCACAGCGGGTTTCTGGAGCATTGCAACATTTAGTGGGAGTATCCCGCGACTTGATTGCCTCCGTGGAACGCTTCCGAGTAGAAACCACTGAATCAAGGTGAAAGGGAATAGGGAACAGGGAATAGGTAATAGGGAACAGGGAATAGGTAATTGGTAATTGGTAATTGGTAATACAGAATCTTACCTCTGGCAACCGACAACTGACAACTGACAACTGACAACTGACAACCGACAACTGACAACTGACAACTAACAACCCTATTTAACTCACTATGCAGCCGGAACAACAACAACGGATTTTAGGTTACTTTCTCGAAGAAGCCAGGGAACACCTAAACACTATTGAACAAGGATTACTGAATCTCCAAAGTACCCTGGAAGATTCAGAAATGATTAATGAAGTCTTCCGTGCAGCCCACTCCATCAAAGGTGGTGCGGCCATGTTGGGTCTGAGTAGTATTCAGCAAACATCCCACCGACTTGAGGATTGCTTCAAGATTCTGAAGGAGCATCCTATTCAAGTAGACCAAAGGTTAGAATCTTTACTACTGAATGTCTGTGATACATTAAAAGCGCTGATAGACAGTCTTGGCAATCCCTTTGGTTTATCAGCAGAAAAAGCTCAAGCTTTGATGCTTAAAACTGAACCAGTCATGCAATGGCTGAATGAGCATATAGAAACACTGTTAAAGCAAGGAAATAATGGAGTAGACAACCTTAATCACAATCATCTCCAACCACCAATATCTGTGATTCCCCAGATCCAGAAATCACCTATAACAACCAGACAAAATCAGGATTGGACAGAGTTTCAAGGGCAGGTATTAGAAATTCTGCGGGAAATGCTGCAACAGTTTAAACAAACTAACTTAGGGCGTTCCCGCGAAAATTTGCAAGAATGCTGCCATCAATTAGTAAAAATTGGTAGAGACTTAAATTTATCAAATTGGTGTAGTTTGTGTGAATCGGCAGCCCTTGCCATATCTAATCCTGATCATAGTTATCTGACTTTAGCCAAAATTATTATTACTGAAATTAAACAGGCTCAAGAATTAGTTCTTCAAAATCAAGATGCAAAAATTGCGATTAGTCAACAGCTAGAAACTCTGTTTCCTCTCCCACAACTCGAGTTATTGGAATTTGAGGAAACTTTATTTACAGACACAACAGAACTAAATTTAGAACCATTAGAATTTGGTAATCTGTTGGACAATAGTCCAGATTTACAATTCCCCTCAGATAATGTTATCACAGAATTAATCTCAGTTTCTAGAGAATCTCACCAGCTTGATCCTGAAAATGAGGCAACTAACACTAATAAGTTAGAAGAATTATTGACATTCACTGAAGACGATGAATTGTCGGTTATAGTTGAAATAACTGAAGCAGAAAATATTGCCCTCTCAGAAATAGCCAGCACCTCTGAAATCAGTTTTGATAATTTGTTATTAGAGGAGGATAAATACGCAAAAGATCAGGCAGATGAAAATGCTAATTCTTCCGCAAAAATTATTCCTACAACCATAAAAACATCAAAAATAAAACCATCAGCACCAGAAAGTTTATCATTAGATAATCTGTTTGTAGAAGTAGCAAAGAATCCACCACCGCTAACAAATGAAATTGATGACTTATTTGGAACATCAGAAATTACAACTAATCTTGCTAATTCAATAGATAATTTAGATAACTTCTGGGATGATCTGGACACAACAGACTCAGAAATTACTACTTCAGTTAATCAAGATATAGCTAAAGAATTAGAGCAAAGTTTATTTAGTGCATCAGTTGAGATTGTTCCCAAAAATCAGCTTTCAGCTACAAATAATAGTTTAGATACAAAAGAGTTTGATCTGATTTCCCAAGCACAAGAACAATCTTTTGATTTATTTTTCACATCAGATACTGATAGCCAGACGCAAACTGAAGATAATTTATTTGGTGATTTTGGAGATGTAACCACAGAACCAGAAACAGATATTTCTGTAGTGGGTGAAACTTCTCCACAATTAGAGTTGGCAAATGGAGAAGAATTTTCATTAGATGAATTTGCGGCAATAGAAGCATTTTTAGATGAACCTGCCAGCGCAACTCTGGTAGAACTATCTTTACTAGATGAATTTGCGGCAATAGAAGCATTTTTGTCCGCATTCCCAGAAGAAAGTACCCGTCAGGAATCTATTCAAGATGAAGATTTTGCAGCATTAGAAGCATTGCTGAGTGAGAATGAAGATAATGGACTAAAGATTAGTTCACAGCCACCAATAATTATTCAACCTACTGTAGTTAAGTCTCAAAATACTTTTTTGCCCCTTCGACAAGCTCAGGACAACCTCTTAGGACTAGAAGATGAATTTAGTGAATTAGAAAACTTGTTAGAACAGGCTGATAAAAAAATATCTAACTCATCAGCAACATCAAGAAAAACTTCTACAAGTAAAATCCCCCGTCCCATGACTCGACGGACGATAAAAGAAGAAAGCATCAAAATTCCAGTTAAACAACTGGATGATATGAGTAACTTGGTTGGGGAGTTGGTGGTAAATCGCAACACCTTAGAGCAGGATCATGAACGTCTACGACAGGCACTAGATAGCCTATTGCTTCAGGTGCAGCACCTCTCCGATGTGGGAATGAGGATGCAGGAATACTACGAGCGATCGCTCGTAGAATCCTCTCTTCTCTCCACTCGCCGCTCTAGAGAATATGATGATTCATCGGACAATTCCCATAATCGTGGGTTCAGCGAAATCGAAATGGATCGATTTACGCCTTTTCATATCCTGGCGCAAGAAATGATTCAGTTCATCGTGCGAGTCCGGGAGTCAGCCAGTGATATTGACTTTATTACCGAAGAAACAGAACAGGTAGCCCGACAGTTACGCCAAGCAACTAACCAGCTACAAGCAGGACTAACAAAAGCCAGAATGGTGACATTTGCCCAAGCTGTTGATCGATTAAGGCGAGGAGTGCGGGATAATGCCATTAGATATGGCAAACAGGTAGAGTTAGTCACAGAAGGTGTTGATACCCTGGTTGACAAGATGATTTTAGATCATCTGACAGATCCTTTGACTCACATGGTCAATAATGCGATCGCCCACGGCATTGAAACCCCAGAAATCCGGCAAGCAGCGGGTAAATCACCCACAGGTATCATTAATATTCGCGCCTTACAACAAGGAAACCAAACCATTATTTCTGTCAGTGACGATGGCGCTGGTATTGATCATCAAAAAGTTAAAAACAAGGCGGTTAAAAAAGGTATCCTGACCCCTGAACAGGCACAAACCATGTCTCGGATAGATGCCTATGAACTTTTATTCCTCCCTAGCTTCAGTACCGCCGATGAAGTAGACGATATCAAAGGCAGGGGTATGGGCATGAACGTCGTCCAAAACGATATCAGCGAAATTCGCGGGACAGTTGGGACTGACTCCACACTAGGTCAAGGAACTAGCTTTACAATTCGTCTGCCACTGACTCTGAGTATTTGTAAAGCCCTATTCTGCATCTGTGATCGCACCAGAATCGCTTTTCCCATGGATGGTGTAGAGGATACTCTAAGTATCACAGCCAAAAACATTCAGCAAGATGCTGAGGGACAATCATTTATTGTCTGGAGAGATATTAACCTCCCCTTCCAACCTTTAAAAGACATCTTAGTTTTTAATCGTCAGCTTACCCGTGGGAACTTCTATGGGACTAAAAAAGATGATGATCTGATTTCTGTAATCATTGTCCGCTCAGGGAATACAATGATTGCTTTACAAATTGATCAAATTCTGAGTCAACAGGAAATTGTAATTAAGCAATTTGAAGGTCCAGCACCTAAACCCAGTGGTATAGCTGGTGCTACAGTTCTTGGCGATGGTATGATTATGCCTATCGCTGACGTATTGGAAATTATTGATATCTTCCAAGGTAAGATTTCTAAACATATCGGTGGAAATTGGCAGCACTCAGGTTTATCCTCAATAGACATCCCACTCGCTGATAAGGTAGAAATAACAGTATTAATTGTTGATGACTCGATCACAGTTAGACAACTTTTATCTCTGACCTTTGCAAAAGCTGGATATCGTGTAGAACAAGCCCGTGATGGACAAGAAGCCTGGGATAAACTTCGTTCCGGTTTACCTTGCGATATCGTTTTCTGTGACATCGAAATGCCTCGTTGTGATGGACTAGAATTTCTCTCACGGATTCAAAAAGATAGTTCTTTTGACCAGCTACCTATTGCTATGCTTACCTCTCGTGGTGCTGATAAACATAGACAAATGGCGCTACAGCTTGGGGCTAGTGGCTACTTTACTAAACCCTATTTAGAAGAAGCACTTTTAGAAGCAGCTTCGCGGATGCTCAAAGGAGAAAAACTCGTAATTGCTTAACCCTTTTTCCTGGATTTCTCGCAAGAGGTAAGTAAGTCAACACAATAAAACCAAACTGTGTAAAGAAATGTAAAATCGCTGAAAACTTCTTCACCCTTGCCTCTTGCATGAGTGCCTTTTGCCTTGCTATAACGAGAATTTTTAACGCCAACCTACTTAATAACTGCTGAAATGTTTTGCACCCGCAGGGACGGGGTTTCCCCAGGGAAAGCGCATCTTATCAATAAGGGCGATTCAATCTCAATAATGACCAAAATATTCGCATTAACGACCACTTATTGACAATATTTTAGTCCATCACTATGATCCTGAAAAAATCAATCAAACGATAAATAGGGATTTCTTGGTTTATACATTAAAACGGTATTTTGTCAATAAGATTTAGATGCGTTTCCCCTGCATATATAGCGGGCAAGATGCCCGCACTACATAAGTTTTCTGTTCCCTCTGACTGAATAGCAACTTCAAAAATTCACAATAATTTCACCGTAACTTCATATTTATGGATATACAACAATTTGCTCAATTAATTATCAACGGTATTGCTGTAGGTAGCATTATCGCCCTAGCAGCAGTTGGACTGACCTTAACCTATGGGATTTTGCGGTTGTCTAATTTTGCCCACGGTGATTTTCTCACTTTGGGAGCTTATTTAACCCTTATAGTCAATGGTATGGGTCTAAATATTTGGCTGTCAATGATTGTGGCTACCTTGGGAACTGTGGGAGGAATGTTACTAGCAGAAAAGTTGCTGTGGTCAAAAATGCGGTCTATCCGTGCTAGTGCGACAACTCTGATTATTATCTCTATCGGTCTAGCTTTATTTCTCCGCAATGGGATTATTTTTCTCTGGGGAGGTAAAAACCAAAATTATAATTTGCCTGTGATTCCGGCTTTAGAATTTGGGACATTAAAAGTACCGCAAAATCAATTATTGGTGCTGGGATTAGCGATTATGGCGATTTTATCGCTTCACTACTTGCTGCAAAATACCAAAATTGGTAAGGCAATGCGGGCAGTAGCTGATGATTTAGATTTAGCTAGAGTTTCTGGTATTAATGTTGATCGAGTAATTTTGTGGACTTGGGTAATTGCTGGGACATTTACTTCTTTAGGTGGCAGTATGTACGGGCTAATTACCGCCGTGCGTCCAAATATGGGTTGGTTTTTGATTTTACCTTTGTTTGCTTCAGTGATTTTGGGCGGAATTGGCAATCCTTACGGAGCGATCGCCGCAGCGTTTATTATTGGTATTGCCCAAGAAGTTAGCACCCCCTGGCTAGGTTCACAGTATAAGCAAGGTGTAGCCCTATTAATCATGATTTTGGTGCTGCTTATTCGCCCCAAGGGTTTATTCAAAGGCACGATTTAAGCAGCACCAGCCTACTTCTAACTAGTCAATGATGTGGAAGTAGTAAGCTGCTACTAAAAAGTTAATAGCCAAAAGTAGCAATGCCCAACCAGTACGGAAAACGTAGGAAGGTTTAGCAGCAGGTTTGCTCTTAGCAGTCATAAGCGGTTCTCCTAATTTAGTGACTTTTTAAGAAATAGCAAACTCACGCGCCAATTTTGCAAATTCTTTAAAAATGTTTTTGTAAGGAATCAGGAGTCAGGAGTCACCGAGTCACCGAGTCACCGAGTCAGGAGTCAGGAGGAAGAAAGAAGTAAATAAAGAAATTTATATCCATGCTCCCCTACTCCCCCTACTCCCC
>NZ_VILA01000006.1:0-49666 GCF_009712025.1 Dolichospermum sp. UHCC 0406 | reverse complement strand
CGGCGTGGTAGGAACTGCGAACCAGGGGACCGGAACGGACGTGATTAAATCCCATTTCCTGGGCTATATTGCTCAGTTCGGTAAATTCGGCTGGAGTCCAATATTTTCGGACGGGTAGATGTTCTAAAGAAGGACGCATATACTGGCCAATGGTGAGGCGATCGCATTTTACAGATCGTAAATCCGCCATTGTCTCAATTAATTCCTCTATTGTTTCTCCATGTCCCACCATCACACCTGACTTTGTGGGAATCTGATGATTCAATTCTTTAACTGTCGCTAATACAGCCAAGGAGCGGTCATATTTTGCCCCTCGGCGCACGGTTGGGGTTAACCTGCGGACTGTTTCAACATTATGGTTAAAACAAGCTGGTTGAGCCTGAATAATCATCGCTAGGCTGTGACGTTGAACTTCTGCACCCCCACTACCCCAAAAATCTGATGTCAGGACTTCAATTTGAGTTTCAGGGTTCAGGTGGCGGATAGTTTCCATTGTTTTGACAAAATGACCTGCTCCGCCGTCAGCTAAGTCATCACGAGCTACAGAAGTTAATACCACATACCGCAACCCTAAAAGTTGTACTGATTCTGCCACCTTTTGGGGTTCTTGTTCATCCAAAGCCATTGGGGCATGACCTTTATCTACTTGACAAAAAGCACAGGCGCGAGTGCAAGTTGGACCCATTAATAAAAAAGTTGCCGTTTTTTGGGCGTAGCATTCACCCCGATTTGGACAACGCCCCTCTTCACAAATTGTGTGGATTTGTCGTTGCTTAATGATACGTTGGACAGTAGAGATTTCACTAGCTTTGCCAAGAGGGCGACGCAACCAGCTAGGCATAGTCATAATTTCTGACTTGATATCAACTTGTTGTGGAGAATTCATATAGTAGCGAATAGGGAATAGGGGGAGGAGAAAGTTCAAAAATGTGTAGTTTAGACAAATATGGTACAAATTGATCAAAACGTCAGTAAAAGTTTCATACAACACTTGCATTTTGAGAATTTGTCTTAGAAAATACTCTTCCCCAATCTACATAAATTTGAGATATAGCGAGAGAATTCTTAAAAGCAGTGGGCAACCAGCCATCTAAACATAAAATTTTTAGGAGAGTAATCAGTTGTGGCAAGTAACAAAATTTTAGTTATTGACGACACTACCGTTGTCAGGGTAAAAGTACGGGAAATGTTAGCTCCGGGTAATTTTGAGGTAATTGAGGCAAAGGATGGGTTGGAAGGATACAATCTGATGCGTCAGGAAAAAGTCAGCTTGATCATGCTGGATTTCCTACTGCCGAAAATGAGTGGTTGGGAGGTTTTCCAGAATATTCAAGCTCAACCAGAGTTACGGAAAATTCCCTTGGTGATCATGTCAGGCCGCAAGGAAGAGGTAACGGAAAAATTTGTAGAACCATTTGAATATTTTGAATTTCTGGGTAAACCTTTTGATCAAAAGCAACTCATTGGGGCTATTAAGTCAGCAATGGTGAAGTCGAAAATTCCCCGTTCAGCCTTAAATACACCTCCAGTTAGTTCTGCAAATCAACAACTCGTTCCAGCCACTGCTGCTGCTAATGGTGTAGATTCATCTGCTGACATCAAATTACTAAATGATAAAATTGTCAAGATGCAAGGAGAAATTGATAGCTTGAAGCAACATCTTCATCAAATTGTGACCTTTATTAAACAGAAAATTAAGTAGTTTTGTCTTTGGTAATAATTCTTGTCATCTGAAATACTTAGTATTAATAACAAGAATAGTCACCTCCAACTTGAAAAAGCTATTATCAGCATTGAGTTTAGGAGCGAGATACTCAGGATGAGATTTCGATCTGTATTCTTTGCGATCAGTTTTATCGCAAGCCTGTCATGGCACATTCAAAATACAACTCAACTTGCAAAAAACAATGAAAGCTCTGTTAAATCTGGGCAAAATTATCTTATTTTTCGACAACGTTCTGCGACAACATCAAAACTGATTTATCTACAGAAAGTAGGGTTTGAGCTAAATTCTGCTATATCTGAATTTTAGCTTAAAAAAGTAGAAGCCCCTCACCTGCCCGATAAGGAAATGAGAGGCTTCTAGCTTCTAAGAGGATGTTTGAAAAGTTTTTAATGTATAAATAAACCCCTCTCCAAACCTCTCCCCGACGCGGGGAGAGGCTTTGAAACCCCCATTCCCTTGTAGGGAAGGGGGGAAGGGGGGTTAGGTTTCTGGAGATTATCGGTTTCATCTAATACTTTTCAAACAACCTCTAAGTTAAACGATAGCAATGTAAGGATTGCCAATAATACCATCACCATTGGCATCTATGCCAAAATTAGTTTCTTGAGTGAAAGCTGCCGCAGAATTTAATCCAAATTGTCCTTCGGAAGAAACGCGATTCCAGCTATTATCCAAATGCCAAATATGCAAGTAGTTTCCAGCAGTATTTTTCCAGAGAACTTGGTTATCCCCATTCACAGTTTCCACTGCTAAAGTTTGCCATCCTGGATAGATATCTGGGAAGATTTGGACTCCACTATTTTGAATAGCAATTGGGGTGGCTGTTCCCACTTGGACAAAGTATTTATTAGCTGTATCTTTGACCAGTTTAGTATTGCCGGTTGATTCAATTGAGGTATAAGGATTGCCAATAATACCATCAGCATTAGCATCTATGCCGAAATTAGTTTCTTGAGTGAAAGCATCAGCAGAATTTAATCCCCAATTTCCCTCAGAAGAAACCCAATTCCAGTTATTATCTAAATGCCAGATATGCAAAAAGTTTCCAGCAGTATTTTTCCAGAGAACTTGATTATCTCCATTAACCGTTTCTGCGGCTATCGTTTGCCATCCTGAACCGTAGATATCTTGGTAGATTTGTTGTCCACCATTTTTGATGGCAGTTGGGTTATTTGTTCCGATTTGGGAAAAGTATTTGTTTGTTGGATCTTTAACTAGTTTAGTATTACTTGCTGCTTCAATGAGAATGTAAGGATTGCTGGCAGGATTACCAATAACGCCATCACTATTAGCATCTATGCCAAAATTAGTTTCCTGGGTGAAAGCATCAGCCGAATTTAATCCAAATTGTCCTTCAGAAGAAACCCAATTCCAGTTACTATTTAAATGCCAAATATGTAAATAGTTTCCAGCAATATTTTTCCAGAGAACTTGATTAACTCCATTGACCGTTTCTGCGGCTAAAGTTTGCCAACCAGCGTAGATATTTTGGTAGATTTGTTGTCCACCATTTTTAATAGCAGTTGGGGTATTTGTTCCGATTTGGGTAAGATTAGGGTATTAGTAGATGTCTGAATGCTGTAGGATGTGTCACAATTGGTAACACTTTTCAGTTAAAGACTATACACGAACAAGTTTGACACAAATACTTACAAGTGTCAAACCCTATATCTATGTAACAAGTTAGGATATTTTTTAAATTGGTATTCACCAATGTCAATACTACTATCAATTTTTAACAGCTTATATTCCCATCAAATATGCAATTAAAATGAAGCTGTATAGAATCAAATTTCAAGAATTATGGTTCTACCGCTCCCATTATGGAAAAGAATATTAATTTAATTTTTGTAGGTTGGGTTGAACGAAGTGAAACCCAACATTGGCGGTAAGATAGTGAGAGTTGTTGGGTTTCCTTGCGTCAACCCAACCTACAATAAATGTTGTTTTACATAAAGGGAACGGTAAAGCCAGAATTATTAACCGCAGATGGACGCAGATAAACGCAGATAAAGACGGATGAATTAATGAATTTTATGATTTTGTGAAGTTTCACATAAGTTTGGTATTATTGCTGTTTAATAATAAAAATGGGTAATTGAATATTGAAGACTAGCTTCATTACCAATTACCCATTACCAATTATTTAGGAATAACTTACAATTCCTGTAACTCCTTATTTGTAATCACACTAGCTTGTGTACTGACAACTTTTGCTGCTTGTAACATGGGAGTGTTAGTGACAGAATTATTAGCCAAAGTAAACAAGGGATTGGATAAAATTCCAGAGATAGTAGTAGCTATTAAAGTTACTATCAAACCCACTTGTAAAGGTCTCAGTCCTGGTAAATCCCAACGAACTTGGGGATAATTCTTCACCACGTCGGACATTTCTTGGGGTTCTTTGACTACCATCATCTTAACTACGCGAATGTAGTAATAGATGGAAACCACACTGGTAACTAAACCAAGTAAAACTAACCAGTAAAGACCAGCTTGCCAACCTGCCCAAAATAGGTAAATCTTCCCGAAAAATCCGGCTAATGGGGGAATACCACCCAATGATAACAGGGAGATACTCAAGCCCAGTGTTAAAAGTGGGTCTTTTTGATACAAACCGGAGTATTCAGAAATTTGGTCTGTTCCTGTTCGCAGAGAGAACAATACCACACAGGTAAAGCCGCAGAGGTTCATAAACAGGTATACCAGTAGATAGAAAATCATACTGGAATAGCCGGCATCTGTTCCCGCAATTAAGCCAATCATCACAAACCCAGCTTGGGCAATAGATGAATAAGCTAACATCCGTTTCATGCTAGTTTGGGCTAGGGCGACAACGTTACCCAACACCATACTCAGTACTGCAAGGGCGGTGAAAACAAATCTCCACTCATCTGCCACGACAGGGAAAACGGTGGTTAAGAGACGGATAGCCAGGGCAAATCCTGCGGCTTTAGAACCGACGGATAAAAAGGCGATAACTGGAGTCGGTGCGCCTTCATAAACGTCTGGTGTCCATTGGTGGAAGGGTGCAGCGGAGATTTTGAAACCAATACCCGCAATCACGAAAACCAGGGCAATTACTAAACCTAGAGATTGACCAACATTTGCTGTGGCGATACCATTAGCGATCGCACTTAGTTCTGTTTGTCCACCGGATAAACCATACAACAGTGATACACCGTACAAAAATACCGCTGTACTGGAAGCACCAATTAACAGGTATTTCAACGCTGCTTCATTGGAACGGGGGTCACGTTTTGTATAACCTGTCAACAAATAAGAGGAAATACTCAGGGCTTCTAGGGAGATGAAAATCATCACCAACTCATTAGCGCCGGATAAAAACATTCCTCCCAAAGTCGCAGTCATCAAAATGGCGATAAATTCGGCTAAAGGCGTACCACTTTGTTCAACGTAGCGAATTGACATTAATATTGTTGACATTGCTGACAGGGCGATAATCCCCCGAAAGACAATACTCAGGTCATCGCCATTAAAACTACCAGTAAAGGCAATGGGGTTAGTTGTGTCCCATTGGAAGTATAGAGCGATAATCGCGGCTGTTAAACCAGCGATCGCTAGATATGCAATCCAGCGCGCAGATGTCCGTCCCAAAATCAAATCAACAATCAAAACCCCCAAGAGGGTAATCATGACGATTCCCTCTGGTAAAATCGTTCCAGCATTTAACTGGGATGCAAAATTAGCAAAATCCATGAGATGTATAGGTTTTAGCGATTAAACATTAGGGATAACACAAGTTTATTCTATCTATACTTCTTGACTAAAGTTGCATTGATCTTTCTATCTTTAACAGTTGGAAATTCGTATATTTAATTTTAGCTATCCGCAAATGTACCGCAATAACTCAAAATAAACAGTCGAGTGCATAACTGAACTGTTCAGCGTGGGGCGATTTTCGGGAAAGAGTTAATACCGTAGAGATTAAGCATGGCTTAAAGCACTTTATCTGCCAGCCTTTAAAACTTGTTCGGCTGTCAGTTTGAAATTTGGGAATGTCGGCGAAATAATGGGTTGATTGCCTCGAATCTGCTGAATTTCATACTCTCCTTTCACTAACGTACAAATGGAAAGGGTAGGTTGTTTCGGTTTCCCAATATGTCGAGTCCCACCTAGACCTGCATAATCCGCAATCCAATATTCAGGAATACCTAAAATTGCGTAGTCTTCGACTTTACGCGCATAATCGTTTTGCCAGTTGCTACTAACTACTTCTATCACAAATTTAATAGAACTGCCCAGGGTGAGGATTGATTGATCATGCCAAAGTAGTTCTTTCGCAAGTTCATTGCGGTCAACTACCATAACATCAGGTCGAAATGCTGTTATACCCAAGTTAGAAGGACGTAGTAATCCTCGCTGAAGGACAAACCAATTTAAACATAAGGCATCAATTTGGGCGCAGATTTTTGTGGTGGTAAAAGCTGAAACTTCTTCATGGTAGCCTGTTGGTTCCAAATCAAACACCTCTCCATCAATCAATTCGTAGCGGTTACTGTCACCATAACGGACGATAAAATCGCCAAAACTTAGTAACTGCTGTTGTATTGGTCTTTCGGTTGCAATGGTCATAGGTCAATTTAGCCCCATCAATATCACCACTCTAGCATTTTCGCTAAATCCATCCTTCGCCGTTTTTCAAATTCTCACACTGCTTTCGCTAGTGGCATGAATATTTCAACGGATTCAAATGGTACAGATATTTTGTCTTCTTCTGTCCGTTCAATTAATCCCAGTTCTTCCAGGCGATTTACGTCTGTGTGTACATTTGAATAGTTTCTTTCGGCTGTTTTTGCCAGCGCGTAAATACTGCATGGCTCTATTTTGCTTAAAGTATCAAGCAAATCAAGTCGAGCAGGCGTTAGCTCGCTAAAAAGTGATTTTGCAGATTCAAATGAAAGTCTAAAATTTACTGGCTTTCCAATTTCGGAGTCTTTAATTTGTTGACGAGCGGCTCGGATTGCAGAACCACCCTTGGCTACTTCAATAATTGCTTTCATGATTCACTCCAGGTTTCAATGTCTCTTTCAAAATCGTCAAGCAATTTATCAATGCTTGTGAATTTGTAATCTATTTCGTGTGAGTTTATATGTTTATGATCTCCTTTTCCACGTTCATTGTCATATCTAATTCTACATTTTCCATTCTGCCCGTAAAATAATCTGTATTTGTATTTATGTGTGCTTGGTGGTGTTGGCTCTGGTAATTCCCATATAACAACCTCGACGATTGATCCGTCGTCATGAACTTCTTTTGCTTTGGCGATTAGATTGGCCTTCATATATTGCATTGTAGCAATACATTTAAAGTTTGTCGAGTAGCAATATTATGGGACGAAGGATGGGTAAGCGATACCTTCGGTGAGCGCTCGCGCTATCGCCCTCAACTCAAAACCAAATTATCACAATATTATCCAGTTTAATGATTTGTTATACAGCGATCGCTTGCGTTGCGAAGCACATCACCAATTACCCTTGCGAAGTTAACAAAATAATGAATTAACCTTAACGGAGAGATCGCACTATAATTTTTCCCATTCATCTCTGCTAATATGGGCTTGTTTTAGTATTTTGCTCAATAAACCTATGCTAATGTCCGCCTCATGAGGATTAGGAATCGTGAGTTTGAGTTCTCCCTTAACCAAGTATTGATGTTTACCACCTGAATAAGGACCTTCAAAGCCTGCTTCTTTAAGAAAAATAACCAGTTCCCGCCATTTTATGGCTTTCCAAGCAGGCATCAGGCAACCTCTTGTAGTGAATTTAAGCCCACACCATCAAGCACGGGAAATTGATGACCCAAACGGATTCCCAAGACAACCCAGCCTTCTAAAGCATCTTGCAAGTTCTCTCGACAGGATTCCAGGGTGTTGGCTTGACTCCAAACACCTTCACAATCAGGAATTTCCCCGTAAAAAGTACCGTCTTCTAGCAACTCATAGGTTGCTTTTTGCATGGCTTTGGCAATGTATTCAGTTATCATTACTGTTTGCTCAAACGAATTCCAACTACCTTAATAGTATTACACAAATATAACATTAACTTCTCCATTATGAAAGGCGAACTGCTTGCAGCAGCGCTTCGCGATCGCACTACAGGGTATGTTACAATAACCAGAGTTATTTCTCAAACAAAATGTAATGAGACAAGTTTCAGTTTCAGAAGTAAAGGAAGATTTTGCTTACATTATGGATAGCGCGCAACAAGAACCTATTCTTGTTAAGGAACATGATCGCAATTATGTGGCTATTATTTCGATGAATGATTATGAAGATTTGGTAAAGATTAAAAATCTGCGTTTAAAGAATATATCAGCGGATTTAGGGGCGGAAGCTCAGGCAAATGGACTAACGTTAGAACTGTTAAACGAGATACTTAATAGTGATGCTTAATCGCTATGTTTTGGATGCTAATGTCTTAGTTAGTGCTATTTTATCTCCTAGTTCTACTGCTAATCTAGCTTACCAAAAAGCTCTTGACACTGGCATTTTATTGATTTCAGTTGAAACTTTTGCAGAGTGCGAAAGTGTGATATTTCGTTCTAAGTTTGATCGTTACATTTCTGTAGCACGTCGTCAGAAATTTTTAGCGGAATTTAGGGCAGCCGCCGAGTTAGTCTCGATTCTTGAGTTAATTAATGATTGTCGAGATCCAAAGGATAACAAATATTTAGATGTAGCAATTAATGGTTCGGCAAATGTCTTAATTACAGGTGATCAAGATTTGTTGATTCTTCATCCTTATCGGGGAATATTACCAATTTTAAGTCCGTCGGATTTTCTTAGGGATGATGTTTACTGAAAAGTATCTTTAAAATTTTAACTTTTAGACGGATAAAATATGTAAATCAGCAATAGCAGGATGTGTTAGCGTAGCGTAACGCATAATAATTACTGACAGTTGCGATCGCTATTCCTGTGAGTCGTAATTTTTAGGCGATCGCATCAACATCTATCTTCATAAAAGAGATCGCTATTGCTGTGAGTCGGGATTTTTAGGCGATCACTTTTGGTGAAGTGAAAGGGAAAGTGGCGATCGCACTTCATCAGAGAAAGTGATCACATTAACCCACAATGCAGGTTATCGTTTCCCATCATTGTGTTCCTTAACCCAACCAACAGGATCGGTGATCGCACTTCGGTTTTTTTCATTAAGTGGAAGGCTAAGTTATAAGCATAGTACGCCGCTTCATTTACCAAATAAGGATACAATTCTTGCGTTTCCGTGTAATTAATTACCTCTCCATCAAAGCTAATAAATAGAGGACCTCCTGGGTTAATTGCCACAAAATTCTGAATTTCGGGGTGGATAAAGGCATTCAATTCATTAAAAGAATTAAGAGGAAAATTGACTGTCATCAGCTTTTGATAAACGGTTACAAACTCTGATTGACTCGTCGTTATTCCTGAATTCCAGCGATCAAGATAATTCAAAATTTCATTAATTAGATTTTCAGTCTTTTGAAACAATGAAAAATCCAAAACACCTTGGGCAATTGGCCCCACCTCGATCGCAAAACCCAAGGGAGAAAGAGAATTTAAGAACGAAGTAGGCTGATCCTTTTCAAAGAAGCTACAAATACGGACTTCAGGGTTAATTTGGCTTAGATAAGACGCTAAACTGAGGTTAAAGGGATGGTCGTTGACTAAAATAATAGATAAACCTACGTCCGCCGTCGTCGAGTGAAGATCGAAAATACAATCAACGTTATTTGATGTGATTATCTCCTTTATTTCTTTTGCCCGTTGCTTTTCATAGATAATAGTTTCATCAGAAACAGTCTCTAAGCTCTCAATGTCAAAGCACCGATTTAAATCTTTGTCAATGAATCGAGTGCAGGCTTCTATCGCCTTGAGATTACCGAGAATGGGGGAAGCCGTAAAAGTATTGCGTTCGAGTAAATGTGGCTGTTTCAGAAATTTTTTAATCAGATAAAGACCCGTTAGTTCATTTCCATGAATACCACCGAATATGGCTGGTTGTTTGATTTTTTCAGGAGTTTGAGTCATTGCGCTTACCTTTAGAACGTTAACTAACATCAATGTAAGGTAAGCTATTGTTAATCACAACAGCAAAAATAACATGGTGGGATGTGAAAAAATACTATGAAAATCGAACATCTTGAAAATCTGATAATTTTATCCGAAGAGCTTAATTTTACAAAAGCGGCTGATCGAATTAGTCGTCAAGGTTCTTCAATTGATCAACCTCAATTAAGCAGACAGGTTAGAGCGATTGAAAAAGAGTTGGGTCAGAAAATTGGTTGTGATGATATACCTTTATTTGAAGTAACACCAAGAAACGTACAACTAACAGAAAGAGGCGAAATATTTTTAGAGGCAGTCCGTCTTGCAATTAAATCTATTAATGAGGGAATTTATGGAATCCAGCAAGTTACTCAAGGTGAAAGGGGAAAACTGAAATTAGGAGTAATTGGTGTGATTACTCATAATTTTTTACCTGAAATTTTACAGATTTTTAAACAAAGATATCCAAAACTACAAATAGTTTTAGAAGAAATGGCCCATCCTCAAACTCAGGGGTTGCTAGACTATCAGGTTGATATTGGCTTTACCTATGCTCCTTCAAATTTTCTGTGGAATAAAGATTTGAGTTCTAACATTGTTCTAAAAGAGTCCTTGTTGCTCGTCTTGCCGAAAAAGCATCGTCTTGCTAATGTAGTTGAAATTCAGTTAACAGATATTGCTGAAGAAGATTTTATTCTACCCGCTTCTTCGACGACTCTTGGACTTACAGAGCAAATTAATATTCTTTGTCAACAATCAGGATTTACACCTAAATGTGTACAAACGGCTACTTTTGCATCAACAATTATAAGTTTAGTAGCAGGTGAAGCTGGTATCAGTTTATTACCAGAAAACACTCGATATATTCAAAGAGACGGTGTCGTTTTTCAAGAGATAAAAGAGCTATCTAAACAATTAAATGTGGTGATGTTATGGCGCAGACGTGACAAATCTCCAGTTCTAAAGAATTTTCTTGCTATTATGACAGAAATCGTTAATTCAAGAGGCATTTGAATTTTTCTCTAAAAATTGATCTTTAAGCATTCATACTGCAAATCAAGAAGTCGCTTTCTTTAAGCTGGGACGATTTCGCCACCAAGCGAGTGAGATCGCCGATCTTGTAGGTTGGGTTAAGGAACGCAACCCAATTAGGGGAAATGATAACCTCATTGTGGCTTACTGCGTACCGACTCAAGTTCGATCACCGATCTTGTAGGAGAATTATAACTCTATTTTTGGCTAATTCGTCGAGTTACTGCGATCGCTATTTCTGTGAGTCGTGATTTTTAGGCGATAGCGAACGCATTGCGTCCCGGAGCGAACTAGCGCGACCTAGGAATCGCTTGTTGTGGGGATGAAATTGGATTTATATTTGGGTTAGTATTAAATAAAGAAATCACTCAGCCAGTCATGTAAACGAATCGCTTTGTCTAAAAATTACAAGGACTTGAATAAATATGACAGTTATCTTAGAAAGAATAAAGGATAAAGTTTGGACTGATGAAGAGTTTATGGCTTTAGCTGATGATGGCAATCGTTACGAAATTGTAGATGGAGAGTTGATAAACTTGGGCAATTCAGGCATGGAGCATGGGAATATTGGCATATTCCTCGGTGGGCTAATCGAGATATTTGTAAGGCAGCATAATCTTGGCGTTACTTGCGACTCTAGTACAGCATTTAAAATGAAGGGAGATAATAAGCGGTCGCCCGATATTTCTTTTGTTAGTAAAGAGCGATTGATTGGGCTAAAACGATTACCTAAAGGCTTTTTTGATGGTGCGCCCGATCTAGTTGTTGAGATTATCTCTCCAGGCAACACTTTTGACGAAATTCACAACAAGATTGAAGAATATTTTGAAAGTGGAACTAGACTGCTGTGGGTAATCCATCCTGATGAAAGATATGTGCTGGTTTACCATAGTCCTCAGCCCGATCTCCTATTACGAGGTAATGATATTTTAGATGGAGAAGATATAATTTTAAACTTCAAGGTTGCAGTCAGCGAATTGTTTAGAACTTTGGCGTTCTAAGGGAATTGATTAGTTAGCGATAGCGAACGCATTGCGTCCCGGGGGGAACTAGCGCGACCTAGGAATCGCCAATTTATAGCATTACTTCAGTTAATAGACATCAAATTCTCAAAAGGATGCCGATTTTTCCAGCGGTAAGTATTAAAGTCCCGAAAATCAACAGATAGAATCCGCCCATGCCCCAAATGTTCGGCAAGAATAATCAATGAAGCGTCCGCTAAATCCATTGGTAGAGAACTATATTGATTCATCAATTCACTGATTCTTTTCCCATCTTGAACTTTGAGATCAAAAATCTCAAAAGCACCAATTTCTAAGCTATGAATAAACGTCTGTTGAGCATTTGTGCCTGTACGTTTCAAGAGAATATGACAAGCTTCCGTAATCACACACCATGTTGTCACCAGAGGCTCATCAATCGTATCTAGAACTTCTTGAGCGAGAACATGATAATCATCACGGCGATTGATTAGTGCTATCCAAAAGCCAGAATCAACGATTACCATATTTTTCGTTAAGACTTTCAGTGAGATATTGCTTGTAATTAACCGACAAATCAGAGTCCCCTTCAGCACAACCAATCAGCCCTGATTCTCTAAGGAGTTGCAAAGGTTTTACAGGGGATTCTTGATGTAATTTTTCATAATAAAGATCGATCGCCACTTTCATAATGTCAGACGCACCTTGATTTGTCCGCTGGCGAATGTAATTAAACTTATTAGCGCGATCGCTATCGAGCCTTGCATTAACTCTCATATTTTTGCTTGTCATAACTCTGTATGACAATACTATATACTATAGCTCAAAAAATTCAAAGTTAAGTAGTTCTCAAATAGTTTCCTCATAGGGCGATCGCTAGTAGCCTTACACTTAGCAATCTCCGTCAAACCTTTGGCTTGAGACTTGACACTAGCGATCAGCCAGGGAATAAATTCCCTGTCTAAAAGCTAAAGTCGGTTGAAACCGACTATTTTAGTACAAATAGGATAATTTTTGGTTTTGAGTTAACTAGAGTGCGTTTTAACGCACTTTAGCTTTTAGACCGGAACTTAAGTTCCGGGCGGGAATGTTGCAGCCAAACTCAGACAGTTGTAAAGTTATTGAGTCCCAGAATTCCTGTTAATCCTGTGACTTCAATAATGGCATCATTAGCAACATTAAACCCTGCTGTTGTATCATTAATGGCGACAAATATCTTTTGTCCAAAGCTGAATTGAGCCGCAAAATTAGAGCCAAAGGCTGCGGCTGTTAATTTTGCTCCGATACCTGCGGTATCTAAAGTATTGACTGCGCCCACATCTACAAATCCGGCTCGTGCAGTAGAAACACGGAATAAATCATTACCTGTGGTGGCGTTGAAATCAGTAATCACATCAAAATTAGCTAAGAGAGAATCAGAGAGGTTTTGGTAAACAAACTTATCAGCACCTAAACCACCAGTTAAAGTGTCTTTACCACCTGCACCAGTGAGAAGATCATTATTTGCACCACCGATAAGGATATCGTTACCACTAGTACCTGTTAGAGTCAGACTAGAAGGATTACCGATAGAGCCATCACCATTAGCATCTATGCCAAAGACAGTTTCTTTACCCAAAGCTTCCGCCGAATTTAATCCCCAATTTCCCTCAGAAGAAACCCAATTCCAGTTACTATCTAAACGCCAAATATGTAGATAGTTTCCAGAAACGTTTTTCCAAAGAACTTGATTAACTCCATTGACGGTTTCTGCGGCTAGAGTTTGCCAACCAGCGTAGATATCTTGGTAGATTTGTTGTCCACCGTTTTTGATAGCGGTTGGGGTATTTGTGCCGATTTGGGTAAGGTATTTGTTCGCTGTATCTTTAACTAATTTGGTATTACCTGCTGATTCTATTGCGGTGTAAGGATTACCAATCACACCATCACCATTGGTATCTATGCCAAAGTTAGTTTCTTGAGTTAAAGCTTCCGCCGAATTTAATCCCCAATTTCCCTCAGAAGAAACCCAATTCCAGTTACTATCTAAACGCCAAATATGTAGATAGTTTCCAGGAATATTTTTCCAGAGAACTTGATTAACTCCATTAACGGTTTCTGCGGCTAGAGTTTGCCAACCAGCGTAGATATCTTGGTAGATTTGTTGTCCACCATTTTTGATAGCGGTTGGGGTATTTGTGCCGATTTGGGTAAAGTATTTGTTGGCTGTATCTTGAACTAATTTGGTATTACCTGCTGATTCTATTGCGGTGTAAGGATTACCAATAACACCATCACTATTGGTATCTATACCAAAGTTAGTTTCTTGAGTGAAAGCTTCTGCCGAATTTAATCCAAATTGTCCTTCAGAAGAAACCCAATTCCAGTTACTATCTAAACGCCAGATATGCAGATAGTTTCCAGCAACATTTTTCCAGAGAACTTGATTAACTCCATTGACGGTTTCTGCGGCTAAAGTTTGCCAACCAGCGTAGATGTTTTGGTAGATTTGTTGTCCACCATTTTTGATGGTGGCTGGGATATTTGTTCCTACTTGAGCAAAGTATTTGTTGGCTGCATCCTTGACTAATTTGGTATTACCTGCTGATTCAATTAAACTGTAAGGATTGCCAATTATGCCAATTATGCCATCACTATTTGTATCTATACCAAAGTTAGTTTCTTGGGTGAAAGCATCAGCAGAATTTAATCCAAATTGTCCTTCCGAAGAAACCCAATTCCAGTTAGTATCTAAACGCCAAATATGCAGATAGTTTCCGGCAACATTTTTCCAGAGAACTTGATTAACTCCATTGACGGTTTCTGCGGCTAAAGTTTGCCAACCAGCGTAGATATTTTGGTAGATTTGTTCTCCACCATTTTTAATAGCAGTTGGGGTATTTGTTCCGATTTGGGTAAAGTATTTGTTGGCTGCATCCTTGACTAAGTAGGTATTACCTGCTGATTCAATTGCGCTGTAAGGATTGCCAATCACACCATCACCATTGGTATCTATACCAAAGTTAGTTTCTTGAGTTAAAGCTTCTGCCGAATTTAATCCCCAATTTCCTTCAGAAGAAACCAAATTCCAGTTATTATCTAAACGCCAAATATGTAAGTAATTACCAGGAATATTTTTCCAGAGAACTTGATTAACTCCATTGACGGTTTCTGCGGCTAGAGTTTGCCATCCTGCGTAGATATCTTGGTAGATTTGTTGTCCACCATTTTTGATAGCAATTGGGGTATTTGTTCCAATTTGGGTAAAGTATTTGTTCGTGGCATCTTTGACTAGTTTGGTATTACCTGCTGATTCAATTACAGCTACTGCTAGGGTAGTGCTGGGAGTTAGTGTCAGAGTATAATTGCCCTGACTTCCAGGGGCAGCACCACTACCAGTCATCGGATTATAGTTTCGAGCCTGATCACTGTAACCATTTACCCCGATATAATATTGACTACCAGAGGTAACTTGTACTTCTAAATAACTGCCTCTGGTATTACTATTCTCATTGTCATTGAAAGCAATTTCAGTGCCATTAGCATCAAAGAAACGCAGGAAAGTGTCGGCACTAAATGCTTCGGAGGTACTCGTGCGAATTTGGACTTTACCACTTGAATTGGCAACGAATCTATAGATGTCGATGTCAGTAGCTCCAATAACAAAGTCGTTATCGCTGCCGATATTGGCAAAAACTGGTGAGCCAATAGTTACAGGCTGGCTCTGAACCAAATCGCTATTAATAGCATCGTTTGAGAGACTTCCGATAACTTGGTTAGTGGATAGTAATCGACTTTTGAAAATGTACTGACCTGTGTCGCCAGGTGAACCACTGCCAAGCATGAAGGGATCGAAGTTGCTATTGCCATATCCTGAAACAGCAACAAAGTAATCTGTATTGGCTTGAATTTGGTATTGTAGCAGGGGATCTACACTATTGGTATCATCATTTTCAGCTAGTAATTTTCCCTGGGCATCAAAGATTGAGAGAACCGTATCAACGGGAGTGGTAAATGAAGTATTTTCGTAGGAATCAATGTCAACTTCTAAAATTCCCGCCGTAGCTGCACGAATTTTCACAAAATCTACATCAAGGTCGCCCACTTGGAAAGATTGGCCTGTTTGCGGATCGGTATCAGCGCCAATAGTTCCTGGTTGTCCGGTAACAGGCAAAGAAATATTAGAGACTGCTTGAGCAATACTGCCATTGCGGTCATTGTTAAGAAACTGGACAGTGAGATTGTATAAACCGCCAGTGCCAGCAGTAGAGCGGTTACTCAAATTTTGGGTATTGTAATTCCGATTAGCATAATCTGAAACTCCAATATAGTAAACGTCTCCTCTGCTTACACCTGCTGCAATAAAGCTATCGGTGGTGTGTCCATGATAATAGGTTCTATCAGTAGGATCTTCAAAAACTAAGTCAGGATAAAGAGAATCAGTAAATTCAGTCCACTTATCAGCATCAAAAGATAGATCATCATCGCTGATAATCAGATCACTTGTGCCTGCAAAAGATAACTGATTGCCATTGGCATCAAACAGCCGCAGGTAGGAATCTACATAACCCGTATCAAAGGGGGTATCAATATCAATGTAGAGCGTACCATTATCAGGAATAATTACCTTGAATAAATCTACATCCCCAGTACCAACAGACTGACCATAGTCAGCACCAATGAAGCCTTCTTTGAAGTCAAAAGGATCTATATCTGTTCCCAGACTAATATCAACGGCATTTTCTAGCAGTCCGTTGAAATCGGTGTTGCCAAGGCCAAACTGAATGGAATAATTCCCAGTGGCTGCGGCTACGCCACTTCCGGCTAGATTCGGATTGTAATTTCCGTTGTTGTAGCCACTAATTCCTGCATAGTAAACGCCTGGATTTAGGGAAACTTCCAGGCGAGAAAAATCTCCTGCACCCCCATCATCATCAAAGGCTAATTCTGTTCCTGATGAATTAAACAGTCGCAGTAGCGTATCAAAATCATTGGCATTGTTGGGATGAGAACCCAGTTCAATAGTCACAGTTCCGGGAACAACAACTTCAAAACGGAATATGTCTACATCTTTATTTCCAACCTGGGTTGTTCCACCATCTGTTCCAATCGAGCCAAGGAGCGCATCCACAGGAGAACCATTTAGGCCTGTTTGTACGAGATAAGCTCCGGTAATGGTTCCGTTAGGATCTCCTGCTCCACCGCCTGGTGGTGGAGGTGCAATTTGCTCAAATCGCCGTTTAATTTCGCTGATGGCGTTATAAATGTTCAGACGACGATAGGAAGTATTAGTATTGGCAACGTTATCGTTCTCGTCATCGCCATCAACAATCTGATCACCTGTCGATCGCAGAATCTCCACAATTTCAGCCGGAGTTAAAACCCTACCTCCAAATTGAACAGCGGCTTCTTGCATGAGCGCAACAGCACCCGCTACGTGAGGAGATGCCATACTAGTTCCTGGCCATCGCTCAAATCCTCCCCCTGGCACAGTGCTTCTGATCATTGCGCCTGGAGCAAAGAGTGTGTCATAGGTGTTATTCGGGTCATCTAGACGCTGACTAAATACGAGAATACGGTCAGCCCCAGGAAGTTGTTGTGCGGATTGACTACCGCCAGGAACATACTGTCCTAAAGATTGATTGTCTTGCCAGACTGCACCAACGTTGAGAGTGCTAGATATCCCTGGAAAGGATACACCAGGGATCTCTTTTTCAGCATAATCATTCCCAGCAGCACTAACAATAGTCACTCCTACATCTTCTAGCCTGTCAATAATGTCGTTTATCTCAGTGATAATACCACCTTCAGATTCGATCTGAGAGTTATTTGTCAAAAAGCTTCCTTCGCCTAAAGACATATTGACCGCAATGATATTATATTGATTGCGGTTGTTTAGAACCCATTGGAGAGCATTTTTTATGGCACTAAAAGGACCTATAGCACGTAAGCCAATCAGACCAACATCAGGTGCAACCCCAATATTTTCATCTCTAGCACCTACTGTTCCCGCTACATGAGTCCCGTGTTGACCGGAGTCATAGGCGTTGGTTCTACCTTCGACAAAATCAGCAAATGCTCTAAAATTTGGGCTAATTAAGGAATGGCTACGATCTAACCCTGTATCTATTATTGCTACTGAAAAACCACTGCCATCAATACCGGCAAATTGTGGATCGTTGCGTAACCGAGTCAGTCCAATTAAATCAAAAGCTGGGTTAACTCCTACGGTTGCTTGTTCAATCTCAATTGTCTGTGTATTCAGAGTGATAACAGCACTATCATCTTCTGCTTGTAGCTGTTGCAGTTGAGCATTGCTCAATTCTCGCCCTTGCACCAAAGCTGCAAAAATCGCCCCTTCATCTCCAGCGCTATCGGTTTGATTAATTTGAGCATCTACAAAATGCCCAATTTCCTCTAACAGGGTATCAAGCAAAGTTTCTGGTGTAGCAGTTGCGACAAAATTAGCTGATAAATAAATCTTATTATTACTACTGGCATAAGCCCCATTAGCACCACCAAGAATGTTACTATCCAGAATTTCAATTTGCGGAAGTTGACTAAAATCACCAGATTGCCACTGTAAACGGAGGATTTCCGCACCGCTACGATTGTATTGCGTACTAAAAGCGGTATCGAAAACCTGCCAGAAATTATCTAAACCGGAGAAAGTGCTGAGTTGATTATAGGTCAGCGTCAGGGCAGAATTGGGTACAGTATTCATGGATTTAATTATTGATATTAAGATGATATCTGAAGGCGATAGGATGTGTCACAACTTGTAACACTTTTTAGCTAAAGACTATACACGCACAAGTTTGACACAAATACTTACAAGTGTCAAACCTTATATCTATGCGACAAGTTAGAATATTTTTTTACTTGGTAGTCACCAATGTTAATACTACTATCAATTTTTGACAGCTTATATTCCCTTCAAATATGCAATTCAAAGGTTAGAGTATGTTTGAAAAGTATAATTTATTGCTCAGTACAAGTAACTTATTTGCTTGGCTGAACAAACCCGCCCGGAACTTAAGTTCCGGTCTAAAAGCTAAAGTACGTTAAAACGCACTCTGGTTAACTCAAAATCAAAAAATTATCCTATTCATGCCAAAGTAGTCGGTTTTAACCGACTTTAGCTTTTAGACAGGGAATTTATTCCCTGGCTTGAAGGGACTGACTTCTTCCTGTATAAGTTAATTTTGACACAGCATCTATAAAAAAATGGCAAATTAGAAAAATTAAGCTAATTTTAAATTATTTATTTCCCCAACCTTTAACAACTGTGAGTCTTGTACTATTAAATTCCAGGGATATTTTACAAACTATAGTCGTCAAATATGTACTAGATAAGTTAAAGATGGAAATAACTGACAATTGACTCTCAAAGGTTACTTCTAGCATTCTCAAAAAGATCACTGTACCTGAAGTTGAGAAAGATTTACCCCTGTTGGGTAGTTTGTGTAAGTATACAATCACTGCTGAGGCATGATATTTCATCTTGACATTTCGCAAAAATTAACCCAACTTAACTATTTAGCTGCATAGCTATTATTCTTTTTAAATTTCCATGTCAACTCTTGTTATCGTCGAATCTCCCACAAAAGCTCGTACCATTCGCAACTACCTACCAAAAGACTATGTAGTAGAAGCTTCAATGGGTCATGTCCGTGACCTTCCCCAGTCGGCCAGTGAAATTCCCGCAGCCGTCAAAGGGGAAAAATGGGCGCAGCTTGGGGTCAATGTAGAAGCCGACTTTGAACCGATTTATGTCGTTCCCAAAGACAAAAAGAAAATTGTCACTCAGCTTAAAGAAGCCCTCAAAGGCGTAACTGAACTGATTTTGGCCACAGACGAAGACCGGGAAGGGGAAAGTATTAGTTGGCATTTATACCAATTACTCAAGCCGAAAGTGCCAACAAAGCGCATGGTCTTTCATGAAATTACCAAGGAAGCCATTCAAAAAGCTTTGAAAGACTGCCGTAATATTGATGAGCAGGTAGTTCGCGCCCAAGAAACCAGAAGAATTTTAGACCGATTAGTAGGATATACCCTATCGCCGCTACTGTGGAAAAAAATTGCCTGGGGGTTATCCGCTGGGCGAGTGCAATCTGTAGCAGTACGCTTATTAGTAATTAAAGAACGACAACGCCGGGCTTTCCATGAAGGTACATACTGGGATTTAAAAGCCAGTCTAGAACAGGAAAAAAGTCCCTTTAGCGCGGTTTTAGTGACTCTTGGCGGCACGAAAGTTGCCACAGGCAGCGATTTTGACTCAACAACGGGCAGAATTACCGCCGGGCGTAATGTTGTATTACTCAACGAGGAACAAGCCGAAGCCCTAAAAGCCCGCCTAGAAGGGAAAACTTGGACAGTGGCGGATATGGAAGAACGTCCCGTCACCCGCAAACCAGCGCCACCGTTCACAACTTCCACACTGCAACAAGAATCTAACCGCAAATTGCGCCTATCGGCACGGGATACCATGCGGGTTGCTCAAAATTTATATGAGCAAGGGTATATTACCTATATGCGGACAGATTCGGTACATTTATCCGACCAAGCGATTACCGCCGCCCGTGCTTGTGTAGAACAAAAATACGGGAAACAATATCTTAGTCCCCAACCTCGCCAATACACCACTAAATCTAAAGGCGCACAAGAAGCTCACGAAGCCATTCGTCCCGCTGGTAGCAGTTTCCGCACACCCCAAGATACTGGCTTAGGTGGCCGAGAATTTGCTGTTTATGATTTGATTTGGAAGCGCACCGTCGCCTCACAAATGGCTGATTCTCGCCAAACTCAAGTTACTGTGCAAATCCAAGTTGAAGACGCTGGTTTTCGTTCCTCTGGTAAGCGCATAGATTTTCCTGGCTATCTTCGCGCCTATGTCGAAGGTTCGGATGATCCTGAAGCCGCTTTAGAAGACCAAGAAGTAATTCTACCTGCGCTGAAAGTTGGTGATCATCCCAAATGTAATGAACTGGAAGCGGTAGGTCATGAAACCCAACCTCCCGCCCGTTACACCGAAGCAACTTTGGTGAAAACCTTAGAAAGTGAAGGTATTGGTCGTCCTAGTACCTACGCCAGTATTATTGGCACAATCATTGATAAAGATTATGCCCAATTAGTGAATAATGCCCTAATTCCCACTTTCACGGCTTTCGCTGTGACTGATTTACTGGAAAAACATTTTCCAGATATTGTTGACCCTAGTTTTACTTCTAAAATGGAGCAAACCTTGGATGAAATTTCCACGGGTGAAGCTCAATGGCTTCCCTACTTAAAGAAATTTTATCTTGGTGAACAAGGTTTAGAAACTTTGGTGAAGGAACGGGAAACCGAAATTGATGCCAGTAAAGCTAGAACTGTAGAACTAGAAAATCTAGATGCTAAAGTCCGCATTGGTAAATATGGTCCTTATATCGAAGTTACCAATGGTGAGGAAGTAATTACCGCTTCTATCCCCAAAAACCTCACCCCGGCTGACCTGAACCCCAAACAGGTGGAAATCCTCCTCAAACAAAAAATTTCCGGACCTGACCAACTCGGTCGTCACCCGGAAACTGGAGAACCAATTTATATCAAACTTGGTACTTATGGTCCCTACGTTCAATTAGGCGATAAAACTGAGGAAAATCCTAAGCCTAAACAAGCTTCTTTACTCAAAGGTGTGACACCAGAAACCGTCACTTTAGATATGGCTGTGGGTTTATTATCTCTCCCCCGTGCTTTGGGAACTCACCCCGAAACTGGTGGCAAAGTCCAAGCTAGTTTAGGAAGATTTGGCCCCTATGTTGTCCATGACCAAGGGAAGGAGGGGAAAGATTACCGTTCTCTAAAATCTACGGATGATGTCTTGACAATTTCCTTGAATCGTGCTTTAGAATTATTGGCAGAACCGAAAAAAGGACGGGCTGCTGCTAAGAGTAAGTCTAAAGAAGCTTTACGCGAGTTGGGTACGCATCCAGAAGATGAGTCACCAGTCAATATCTATGATGGTCCCTATGGTCCTTACATTAAACATGGGAAAACTAATGCCAGTCTTCCTGAAGGTGAATCAGTAGAAAATATCACGCTATCTACAGCTATTGAATTACTTTCAGCCAAAGCATCTACAAAATCTCCCCGCAAAACCACTAAATCAACTGCTACTAAATCAACTACTACTAGAGGAAAAAAGAAAGACGCAGCAAGTTAGAGGTAGGGAGCAGGGAGCAGGGGAAATTTTTTCTGTTTTCTTCCTCCCAACAACCAACAACTGACAACTGTACGGGCGAAGCATTTGGAGAACTATTTTTGGCAATGACCGATAATTTATCTTGCAAATGCTTCGCCCCTACTGACAACTGACTCCCAAACTTCTATTCCTTATCACCAATTACCCATTACTAATTAAGGATGTGATAATCTAATAAGTAAGGGAGAACACAAAATTAGAATTTCCTAGTAGGATATATCATACTTATGGAAATGTGTCAACCTTTTTGTAGGCTAAAGGTGTGATAATACGCCAGTTTCTGCGACCCTGTTAAAAAAAATTGAGGTACTATCTCAGGAGCGGTCAGTTTAATGGATTATATAGAAAAGGTACTGGAAAAGCTGAAAGAATTAGCGCGGAAGTTAATTGATAGCCTGCTAGGTCCAGAGGCTGAACCGGAACCGGAACTGATTCCGATTCCTGTACATGAACGTTCTCGGCGACGACGCTAAAATATTGAAGGTGTGAGAGTTGAATTTGCCAGCTTTAAGTGTTCTTGTGCTGCACGGTCCAAATCTAAATTTGCTAGGACTCAGAGAACCGGGAATTTATGGTTCTTTGACTTTGGCAGAAATTAATCGCTTGTTAGAGTCTAAAGCAATGGAACTACAAGCCGAAATATTGCCCTTGCAGTCAAATCATGAAGGGGTTTTAGTAGATGCTATACACGGGGCATTAGGAAAGCATCAGGGGATTGTCATTAATGCTGGGGCTTACACTCATACTAGTGTAGCTTTGAGGGATGCGATCGCTGCCGTTAATTTACCTACTGTCGAAGTACATCTAAGTAATATTTATCGTCGGGAAGATTTCCGCCATCATTCTTATATCGCACCAGTGGTAATTGGCCAAATCAGTGGCTTTGGCGCTCAAAGTTATTTGTTAGGCTTACAAGCACTGGTGTACCATTTAAGGCAGTAATTAGGTGACAGGTGACAGGGAAGAAGAAGTAATTACCAATTACCAATTACCAATCACCGATTAAAAATTATGCGTTATTCTCTTGTGAATCGGGTTAGGGGAACTTTTCTGGGAGCTTTCTTGGGAGAGGGTTTATCTAGCCAGAATAGTTTTAGATTGGGTAAAATTGCGGTTTTGGGGACGGAAAGTTTAATCAGTTTGGGCAGGTTAGATGTAGATGACTGGTTAAAGCGTCAAGAACAAGCAGGTATTGAATTAGAAACAAATATTAATTTCTGGGGACAAATAATTCTCGCTACATTACCAGTGGCGATTTTTTTTCATGACAATACCGATAGAATGCGAGAAAATATTTTAGCCGTGCAAAGGATATTCAATGGGCAAAATGAGCCGATGATCAGAGATGCTAGTTTAATTATAGGATATGCGATCGCTCAATCCCTGAATGAAAAACTTAACCCCCACAGCCTGATTTCGGAAACAGTGAGTTTTTTAGATAAAACATCAACTTTATTACCACAAGAATTAATAAAAGTCAATAATTTATTAAAAAAAGGGGCGGGACTAGAAACAGCACAAAGGGAATTGAGTAGTCCAGAAAAATTAATTAGCAATATTGGTTTAGCTTTTTACTGCTTTGGGAGTACATTAGAAGACTTTCCCCTGACCGTATTAAGAGCTAATCAAAATCACAATTTTGCCAATCAAAATATTACAGGTGCAATTGCTGGAGCATTATCAGGCGCGTATAACAGTACAGTTGGTATACCTGTAAATTGGCAAATTTCTCCGTCAGTCACTAACTCCCCGGCTTGGGGACTTGAGAGTTTTGCCCAAATGTTCACATTAGCCGATACAATGATGGCGGTGTGGTCTGGAGTATATGACTTGAGCGATAATTGCGGCGAATTTGTGGACACAGGATATACTATCTTTGCTGCTCCTCATATTATCCGTAGACGTTGAAATGATCTGATTCAGCAAAGGTCAAATGGGAACTGCTATCACTCCCTAACTTTTTATCCAGCTAGAGTGGCGTTCGCGGTAGCATGGCGGAGACATCAGCCATATTTGGGGTATTTCGCGGAAGGAAAGATGAAAACGCAGCGATTTTTGCAATCCTTGAGCCAGCAACTGAGGCAATGGCAGCGGCAGTATAAAGTGCTATTCCGAAAAGGAAAGTATCAGCATAAACTGCATGGGAATTTTCTAAAAAATCTACTTCTGTATTTATCAGCAAATAGTCATCAAGGAAAACAAGGCAAACAGAGACAGACACAACAATCAACTGTTAAATTAGTTAAGAAAACTCGTGGTATTGATAAATTTATTCTTCTATGGATACATCAAAAACGCTCTTCAATAATTTTGGTATTGGCAATCTTATCACTCACAAGTGTAATGGGACATGGTTTATATAACCAACCAAGAATGAAAGTTGATAATATTGCTTTACAAACATTTACTGCTCCTTTCACAGATGATGTTGAAGATCAGCAAGAAACAGAACAGAAACGAAAAGATGCTATAGATAAATCTGTGCCTGTTCTCATGATTGATAACCATATAAATGAACAAATTAATGAACAGGTGGAAAAATTTTTAGATACAACTAATGAACTTAGGGATATAGTTGACGGGTTTCCATTTTTTGATCCTGCCGTTTTATCAATTTCTATTCAACGTTATCTTAGGACTTTTCCTGAATCAGAATGGCAAAAGCTGAAAGTAACTTTAGAAAATAATAGAAAACAAAATTTAAAAAAACAAAATTCAAAATTTTTGTTGTCTCCACAAATATCATCAAATTTTCCGGTATTGCAATTGTCTAAACCTTTTCCTATTTATGGAAAGCAGAGTGATGAAGCTAGTTTTATTCAAGCATTATCAGAACTAGAAGCTTATCAATTTACTGGATCAGAATCTAATTTTTCAGCATTGATTACCAAAATCTCTCAAGTTAGACAAAAATATAATCAAGCAATTGAGAAAGCATCACAAATAGAAACTGGACAAATTAAAAATTTTTATACAGAACCTATTATTTTAGATTTAACTGATGATGATTGGTTAAAAACACAAGATGGGATTCATAAAATTGCCGAGCGAATTCTTGCCCAAGGTATATATGCTGGATTACCTAAAACTATTTTGAATAATGCAGTTAATTTGCAAGTGCAATCATCTGTACCTAGTGAAGCTGAACCCCTAGTAACAAAATTATTATTAGCCGTACTACAACCAAATCTTAAACAAGACGAAGCCCAAACAGAACAACAAGATGAACTGGTAGCTAATCAAATACCATCTGTAATGATCCGGGTGAAAAAAGCAGAGGTAATTGTTAGTAAAGGAGAAAAAATTACTAAATGGAAATTTCAGGTATTAGAACATTATCGCCTGATTGGCCGCCAAGTGAATTGGATGGGTTTAACAATTGTCGGTATGGTTGTTACTGGAGGGATTCAGATTTTTGTCTGGATAGAAAGAAAAAGTCATAACTATTTGCGACAACGCGATCGCCTATTAGTTTTACTTCTTAGCCTCAGTGTTCCTGGAGTATTGGCAATGAGTTTACCCTATACTACTTGGAGTGCTATTGGTTTATTATTAGGCAGTTTCTATGGACCAACTGTAGGGATAACAGTAGTAGGGTTATTGTCGCTGATACTCCCAATTACCACAGATACAAATATTCTGGTATTGTTGGCTGGGGCTATGGGGGGAATGTTAAGTAGTTATGTCGCTCATAGATTGCGATCGCGTGAAGAATTAGCATTATTAGGTGTTGTCTCTGCCTTAACCCAAGGTGGTGTATTCTTACTATTAAAAATCCTCACAGGTGGGGTATTTGGTTCGGGTTGGTATATCTTCCAAGAAGCAGGTTTGTTTGCTGTATCTGGCTTGTCTTGGAGTATTGTGGCTTTGGGTTTAAGTCCTTATTTAGAAACATTATTTGATGTGATTACTCCTATCCGCTTGGCAGAATTAGCTAATCCCAACCGCCCATTATTAAAGCGACTAGCTACGGAAACTCCAGGAACTTTTCAACATACTTTATTAGTGGCAACTCTAGCTGAAGCTGCGGCTAAACAATTGGGATGTAATGTAGAATTAGTTAGGGCGGGAACTCTGTATCATGATATTGGCAAAATGCACGATCCCTTGGGATTTATTGAAAATCAAATTGGCAGTCCCAATAAACATGAAACAGAAATTCAAGATCCTTGGAAAAGTGCCGAATTGATTAAAAAGCACGTGACGGAAGGGGTAGTAATGGCGAAGAAACACAGTTTACCAACGGCAATTCAGGCTTTTATTCCCGAACATCAAGGCACAATGGCGATCGCTTATTTTTATCACCAAGCCCAACAAATAGCCCAAGAAAATCCCCATATCATCGTAGATAAAGCAGATTTTTGTTATGATGGTCCTATCCCCCAATCACGGGAAACAGGAATCGTCATGTTAGCGGATTCTTGTGAAGCCGCATTACGCAGTCTTAAAGATGCAACTCCAGAAAAAGCATTGAATATGCTGAATAATATTCTCAAAGCAAAATGGCAAGATGAACAATTAATAGATTCAGGCTTGACAAGAGAAGAAATGCCAAAAATTGCCCAAATATTTGTGGATGTTTGGCAACAATTTCATCACAAACGCATTGCTTATCCTAAAGCAAAAGTTGGTAATTCGTAATTAAGATCAAGCTGCATAGAATTAGAATTTAAGAATAATCAAACACAGATAAACGCAGATAAACGCAGATAAGGACGGATGAATCACAGCAGATTGCAGATTAATGAGGTACAGGATCTAAATTCAAAGCCAGACAGCAAGCCAGTTTTACTCCTTATTCATTCTTCCTTCTTCCTTCTGACTCCTGACTCCTGACTCCTTTATTCCTGCTGTATTCATACTTAACGGTTAAACTAGAGATAGAAAAATGACAATAGGAAGATTATGATGAGCGATCGTGACTATACCTTAATTATTGACAAAAGCGGTAGTATGTCCACACCCGACCAAGCGGGTGGAAGAACTAGATGGAAGATAGCTGAAGAATCTACCATTGCTTTAGCCAGAAAGTGTGAAGAATTTGATCCTGATGGCATTACAGTTTACGTTTTTTCCGGCAGATTTAAACGTTATGAAAATGTTACTGCTGCTAAAGTTGCCCAGATATTTCAGGAAAATGATCCATCCGGTACGACTAACTTAGGAAGTGTCCTCCAAGATGCCCTAAATAACTACTTTCAGCGCAAAGCCGCTGGGACAACAAAACTTAATGGAGAAACGATTTTAGTCATTACTGACGGTGAACCAGATGATCGCAAAGCCGTATTTGAAATTATCATTCGTGCTACCCAACAAATGGAAAAAGATGAAGAATTAGGAATTTCCATGATTCAAGTCGGTTCAGATCCTCAAGCCACCAAATTTCTTAAAGCCTTAGATGATCAATTACAAAGTGTTGGTGCTAAATTCGATATTTGTGATACCGTAACTTTAGATGATTTAGAAGACATGAGTTTAGCTGATGTTTTAATGAATGCCATCACTGATTAATTAACAAAAATTCCTAATATCTGGAGAGTTTAGTCATGCTAGAAAACCGTGATTACACCTTAATTATTGATAAAAGCGGTAGCATGGCTACCCCAGATCAAAAAGGTGGTAGAACTAGATGGGCAACAGCACAAGAATCTACTTTTGCATTAGCAAGTAAATGTGAACAACTTGATCCAGATGGCATTACTATTTACTTATTTTCTGGGAAATTTAAACGTTATGAAAATGTCACATCTGCTAAAGTAACACAAATTTTTCAAGAAAATGATCCTTCAGGAACAACAGATTTAGCGGGTGTTTTGAAACACGCTACTGATGATTATCTACAACGTAAAGCCTCTAGTAAAAGTCAACCCAATGGGGAAACAATTTTAGTAGTTACTGACGGTGAACCAGATGATCGCAAAGCCGTCATGAAGGTAATTATTGAAGTTTCTCGTCGTCTGGATAGAGATGAAGAATTAGCTATTTCCTTTATTCAAGTCGGTAATGATGCTCAAGCTACCCGCTTTTTGAAAATCTTGGATGATGAATTGCAAAGTGCAGGTGCTAAGTTTGATATTTGCGACACTATCACAATGGATGATATGGAAGATATGAGTTTATCAGAAGTTCTCCTCAATGCCATTAATGACTAGCACCGCAAGGCGGAATTAAAAATTAACAATTAAAAATTAAAAAAGCTTGCTGAATATTGCTTTTGACTTTTGACTTCCGCCTTGCGGTACTATTACCGTCGTGAATTAAAAATTAAAAATGATCCCCCAATTTTCACATCAATTCATAATTTGATAAAAAAAGAAGTCGGGGATCTTATATTTTTTAGGAATTACAAATATGGATTCCATTGACAAGCTATTAGCTGAACTCAAAACTGAATATACAGAACCAAAAACCACAGCACCAGAAAATAATTTAACCCCAGTTAAATCGGTTTCACCCACAATCAAATCAGATGTATTCATAGATAAATTGTTATCAGAAGTACAAGCTGATTTGGCTGAAAATAAAACTGCATATATCCAATCCAAACCCACAGAACCACAGAATAATTTACAAACCATTCAATTTGTCCATTTACCTGATACTAAATCTGATGTATTTGTAAATAACTTATTAGCAGATGTACAAGCTGATATTTTGGCAAAAGATGCGGCGGTCGCACTGCAAAAACAAGAAGAATTAACACAGGAGAAAATTCATCAAGAAAAACTTCAAGCTAAACAAAAAGCAGCTTTAGAAAAAACTGCTAAACAATGGTTAGCTAAATTAGATCCATTATCATCAGAAGGATTATGGTTTGAAAGATTTGCTGAAAGTTATCCTCACAAATTAGCAGCCGCAATTGATTATTTACAAACTAATTCCTAAATTTCAATTTACCGCTAATTTCTGGTTTTTGCCTTCAGAGGATGTTTGAAAAGTGGTATTCCGTAATTTTCATCACATTGCTACCCCCCTTAGTCCCCCCTATGCTTTGGGGGGAAACAATAAAAATCCAGTTCCCTCCCCTTTACAAGGGGAGGGTTAGGGTGGGGTAAAAAATATTTGATACATCAACCATAACTTTTCAAACACCCTCTCACACACTAAAATGGTATTTTGTCAGTCACAGTTAGATTTATTTCCCCTTCCCCAGACTCCACTGCCGTTCGTAATGCCGGATATGGAAATAAACTTTTAAATCCAGCCAAACGTTCTCTTGATGCTTCTGGTGCAGTATTCCAAAGACTTTCATAATAGAAAAAAGCTACACCCAGTCCCCGTTGTTGGGCGGCACGAACTTGAGATTGAATCTGTTGAATTGATACGGGTTTAGTTCTTAAACCTGCCATAACACCGATTCCCGCAGGAATTTTTTGTTTTACTTCTTCCATTTCTGGACGGGAAAGCTTGCCAATAAAATGATCTAAATTTTCCTTATAAACTTGCACAATTAACTCATCTACTATGTCTAATCGTACCCAGTTCAACCAATCTTGGAGTTGAAATTTATAGGCATGATTATAGTAATTAGGAGAAACAGAAAAAATCATTTTCGGTTTGATTTGTTTGACTGTTTGATTAAGTCTCACCATGAATTCTGTAATTTTATTTGCCCGCCAATTTACCCATTCTGGGTTTTGAGGATCACTGGGTGGCATTTTTTTAGTTTCTTCTTGATATAAGGCAACCGTATATTTATCGTAACCAAATTCAGAAGGTAAACTGGTATGATCATCAAATTGGATACCATCAAGATCATACTTGTTAGTAAGTTCTACAAGCAAATCGCTAATAAACTGTTGTACTTCTGGATGAAACGGATTTAACCATGAAACCTCACCGCCGGCACTAATAGATGTTTGATTACCATCTTTTTTTTGTGTTAACCATTCTGGTTTATTCATTGCTAATTCTGAACTGGGAGGAGTCATAAACCCAAATTCAAACCAAGGAATTACCAGTAAATTTTGCCGATGAGATTTATTAATTAAATCGGCAAGAATATCATGTCCATCTAAACCTTGAAAGACAAACGGTTGGATTTCTAACCGCTTGGCTACTTCACTAGGATACATGACATAACCAGAATTCCAAACTACGGGATAGATAGTGTTAAAATTGAGTTTTTGGAGTTGTGTGACTGCTTCCTGAACTTTAGTCCTATCTTTAAGAATATCAAGATCATTATTTGTCATCCATACACCACGAATTTCTTGCCGTGATGTTTGGGCTGTTACAGGTGTAAAGGTGTTTCCCCATAAAACTATGAGTAAGGAAATTAAAAACAAGGGCAGAAATGACTTTTTCAGTATTTTCTGAAAACCAAATGAATAGAAATTGAATTTCATTTTAATTTGAAATTATGGCAATGATATAGTATGAGTCAGGAGTCACCGAGTCACCGAGTCACCGAGTCAGGAGTAAAACTGACTTGCTGTATGGCTTTGAATTTAGATTCTGTACCTAATTAATCTGTAATCTGCTATATTTGACGGATTTAATCAAAAGTAGTGCCTGTTCTGAAAATTTTTTTTATGGAATGCAAAAAAATAGGTTTTGAGATTTTATTGATTGACAATGAATTATATCTCGATCTGGTGCAGTTAAACACAAAATTCCAGGTTTATGGCTATGAATCAGGATGCAGAAGATTGCGTCTAACCAGACTGGCGACAACTGTAGCTAATTCCACTGGTTCAATGGGTTTGGGCAAATGTAATTGAAATCCTGCTTGTATGGCTTGCATCCTGTCCTCTACCCTAGCATAAGCTGTCAATGCGGCTGCGGGAATATTTCCGCCTTTGTCAGGGGACAGCGATCGCACTTTACGAATTAATGAATAACCATTTTCCCCTGGCATCCCAATATCACTAATCAAAACATCCGGTGTCCACAGGGTAAGCATTTCCAAAGCTTCTTGGGCTGATGATACTGCTGTAACTTCCGCTTGGCATTCTTGTAGAACTGTAGCAATAAATTCACGGCTATCAACTTCGTCATCTACAACTAATACTTTTAGGCCGTTTAGTATGGGTTTTTAATGGCATTTTATGACGATGATTACCGCAGTTAGAGCATATTTGGGAACTAGGAAAGAACCTATCCACAAGGATTAGTTCACTCCCGAATTTCTCAGTTTTGTACTCTAATTGCATTTTAAATTCATACATCCCACAATCTGCAATTGCACCTGCTAATTTGTGGTTCTTCAAAAATGCCTTAACGTGCAAATCTTCTATCTTAATTATGCTGTGGTTTTTAGCTAGATAGTAGGTTAATTTGTGAATAGAATCCTGGCGAATATTAGAAACTTTGGCGTGTAATTTAGCTAATTTTCTCACAGCTTTTTTACGGTTATTAGAGCCTTTAATTTTCCTGCTCACACTACGCTGTAAACGTTTCATGCGTTTACTCTTATGGCGGTAGGCTTTAGGATTCTCGAATATTTCACCATTACTGCAAACTGCTAACTCCTTTATTCCTACGTCAACGCCGATGGTCGGTCTATCTGCAAGTATGGGAGGTTTTTCAATCTCGTACTTGACAGAAATAAACCATCTATCAGCTTGTCGGGAAATTACACAGTTATGAGTTGCGGTAATTGGTAAAGGTATGGCTAATCGTACCCAACCGATTGACGGTAATTTAATTCTTTTCCCATCGTTTTTAATTAACGGTTTCGCCTTAGTCCCTGATTCTAAATAAAAAGAATCGTGCTGTCCTTTTTTCTTGAATCGGGGTTGTTTCGATGTTTTGGAAAAACACCTATCCCATGCTTGGCGTAAGTCAGTTAACGCCTTTTGTGGGATATTTTTGTTAACTTCGTAATACCAAGCGTGTTCAGATTTAACCTCGGCGACTAACTTTTTATGCAAGTCAATCGCTGATGGTAATTTAAGTTTTTCGCCTTCTTTGCGAGTAGCTAAAATATCTATGATTTGAGCATTTGCCCAGTTGTAAGCGTGTCTAGCGACTCCAGATGCTTTACGAAAAGCTGTAACCTGTCCGTTATTTGGAATTAACGCGGTTTTGAATGATAAAAGCATTGATTCGACCTTCAATGTTGGGCTATGATGTCTAGTATATCAGATATATTAGGATTTGGCAATGCCTCGGATTAAATTTAAACCACAAAATCAAGTAGCCTACGATAAATCACCCTTGCAATTTAAGGTTTTACCTGGAGTCAGGGAAAAAATTAAAACCGTCCCTGACACAGCAACAACGGTTGAGGGATTTTGTTGATCAACTTATTGAAGACTTGGACAAACAGTAACATAAGGCTAGTTATGGGTAGAAATTATCAAGCTGTTTCTACCCCCTAAACTTTCTACATGAACAGTACCACCATGCATTTCTGTTAAATGGCGCACAAGTGATAATCCTAATCCGAGTCCACCATAGGATCTAGTGCTGGAACTATCAGCTTGACGAAAACGATCAAAGACATGGGGGAGAAACTCAGCAGTAATGCCAATTCCATTGTCAATTACTTGAATTTGAGCATATTTTCTGGGTTGATCATGATCATTTGACAAATTTGCGGTGCTAATAGCCACTTTATTCAGCCTAATTTCGACGTTACCGCCTTGGGGTGTAAACTTGATGGCATTGGTTAACAAATTCCAGATCACCTGTTGCAAGCGATCGCTATCACCGGATACCATCACAGCAGAGGTTGAATCTGGCAATTCTCCATCATGGGGATCAAAGTGCAAATTAATTTCCTTTGCTTGGGCTGCAAGGGAGACAGTTTCCATAGCTGAATTAATAATAGGAACTAAATTGCAACTTCGAGGATTAAAGGTTAACTTACCTCTAATGATGCGGGATATATCCAACAAATCATCAATTAACTGATTTTGGATTTTCGCATTGCGTTCAATGGTTTCTAGTCCTTGGGCTACCTGATCTTCTGTAAATTTGCGAGTTCTGAGCAAATGAGACCAACCGACTATAGCATTGAGAGGCGATCGCAATTCATGGGACAAAACTGCCAGAAACTCATCCTTCATCTGGTTAGCTTTCTGTAACTGCTCAGTTTGTGTTTGCAAAGAAGTGATCAAATTAGTGCGATCTTTTTCTGCTTGTTTCCGCTCCGTAATATCCAAAAATGCCCCGATACATCCTCCTTACTTTTCCGGAGTTCCTTGAGTGTGGCTTCCCGTTCACTTAAATCCAGGATAAAAGCTGTTGACCTCTCCCGTTTTTCCCCCTTGAGGGCAAAACCAACTAACACAGGAATACGACTACCATCTTTGCGAATATATTCCTTTTGATATGGTGTACAACCACCATCTGCACTAGAATGAGATTCAGCGATCGCTTGTTCATCTAAATATAAAAATTCCGGTGCTGTCAGATGCCTCCAACCTAAATTACCAGCGAGTAAATCTTCCCTTGTATAACCAGTAATTCTCAAAAATTCGTCGTTTGCCTGGTGGATGCCACCATAAATATCACCAGAAATAATACCAATAATGTTAGCATTGACAAAAGTTTGCAGATTCTCATCCTTAATTTTCAATGCCTCTTCAGCACGACGATTTTTATAACTGAGGCGATCAATTGCTATCGCACTTTGCCAAATTAAAATAATAAAAACTATAATTACAACAAACTCAAGAAGGGAAATAGCAAAAGCATAATTATATAACTTCGCTAATTCACCATTAAGTATTAACCAACCCACCACAAAAAGGACAGTTAGTGCTGGCAATAACAAACACACAGCTATCACACCACCATAACCATCATTAGTTATTACCCGCATTAACCACTGTCGAAAACTTGCCCACAGAATCCCCATCACCACTACCATAAATTGTCAATAAGTTGACCGCAATATTAGAGGATGTTTCTAATATTACTTCGTGTTGGAGAAATTTTTAATTTCACCATCAGCACAAAAACCCAAGTCATGATAGAAAATAATTATGATTAAAAAATCTATCTGAGGGAATATTTTATAATTTGTGTTTTTATGGTACTTAACCCCGTGTTGTTAAAAAAATGTAGGTTGGGTTGACCCAGGGAAACCCAACAAAATTCTGAATCAAGTTGAGTCAAGATTCCTCCTGACTCCTAACCTTAGTCTAGTACCGCAGGACGTAAATAAACCAACCATCCTCAATCGTCAAAAAGCTTGCTCAATATTACTTTTGACCTTTGACCTTTGACTTTTGACTTCCGCTTTGCGGTACTAGTCACCATTCCCAAACCGCTTGATTAAATCCTCTGGACGGAGATTAGAAATAAATTCGCGGAAAGCTTCCTGTTCAGCTTCATCAGCATCACGATCTACAGGAATAGAAGCATTAGCCACTACTTCTTCCATGACCCAAATGGGAGTATTTGTGCGGAGTGCAATAGCGATCGCATCACTGGGACGAACATCAATTTCTTTTTTGACATCCCCTTGCTGAAGAATTAACGCAGCATAAAAGGTATCTTTTTGTAAGGTATGAATAATAACTTTATCTAAAGTCATATTCCATGTTTCCAGCATATTCACGATTAGGTCATGGGTTAAAGGTCGGGGGGGCTTTTGATTTTCCATTGCCCCCATAATTGCTCTTGCTTGTTCCTGACCGATGTAAATGGGCAAAGCGCGACGATCTGAACCATCCTTCAGAAGCACAATCGGGCTGCGAGTGATCGCATCTAATGCTATACCAGCGACTTTCATTTCTATCATTGGTTCAGCCTCTAAAGTTCTTTAATCGCTTGGAAATATGTAACAAATAATCCACTTTTTTCCGAATTTAAGAATTAAAAATTAAAAATTAAAAAAGCAAATCAAACCAGCTTTTTAGGAATTTTTAATGGTTAGTTGACTCTTACTGTGGTGTCATAGAAATCAGGTATAAATAAACTAATTTCACACCTTGTTAATAACTCATTTATTGATCCTTCATATTTTATCCTTCATCTTTCTTTTAGCTCCTAATTCAAGTATGCCTGGGGATTGATGTTAATATGTTAATATTCATTTACCAAAACCAGGAAAAAAATAAACTTACGGGCTTTACATTTTTTCCGAGAATTATTAGTTGATTTCCGCCAAAATTAAGCAATAAATAAAATTAGTTTCCCAAAAGCTGTGTTTACAGGATTAATTCAAGGTTTAGGAACCATAAAACCCTTAACAGGAGATTCGTGGCAGATTAATTATCTTAGTCAGCCAGAGATGATCATTCATGACTTGGCCTATGGTGATAGTGTGGCGGTAGATGGCGTGTGTTTGACAGTTGAAGAAATCTTAAAAGATGGATTTATTGCCACCGCTTCACCGGAAACCCTAGGACGCACAACATTAGGCAAAGAAGAAATTCAACAAAGATACGTCAATCTAGAAGCATCACTACGGGTGGGTGGTAAAGTTGGCGGTCATTTTGTTATGGGTCATGTAGATGGAATTGGTCAGTTAATTACATCTGAACAAACTGCTAGTTCCTGGGAAATGACCTTTGTCGCCCCAGAAGCGATCGCTCGTTATATAGTTCCTAAAGGTAGCATTGCTGTCAATGGTATCAGCCTCACCGTAGCTAAATATAAATCAGAATCATCTCAATTTACAGTTGCCGTCATCCCGCTAACATACAGCGAAACCAATCTGAGTTATTTAGTAGCGGGTAGTTGGGTAAATCTAGAAGGAGATATCCTGGGTAAATACGTGGAAAAATTCCTCACCCCTGGCAATAATCACCATCAACAAGCGGAAATTACAACTGCATTCTTAGCAGAAAACGGATATTTGTAAGGAGAAGAGGAGTCAGGAGTCAGGAGTCAGGAGTCAGGAGTCAGGAGTATGGCTAACGCCACGCTTCGCTATCAGAAGTATGGCTAACGCCACGCTTCGCTATCAGGAGGAAGAAGGAAGAAGGAAGAAATTTCTCCCCTCCTCCCTGACCACTGACCACTGACCACTCCGCCAAATTACCGAGCTTGGGCTGTTTTCGTGCCTTGTGTGCCTTGTGCCAACTGGCTAAGGCCACCTTCTAATTGCACACCTGGGTCAACAGCAACCCATCCATTTTGGGTAAGGTGACGGATTTCAAAGTGCAGGTGAGGTCCTGTAGAGTTACCAGTGCTACCAACTCGACCAATGACAGTTCCAGGCTCTACCCATTGACCAGGTTGAACAAAGATTTCTGACATATGCCCGTAAAGACTTTGTTGAGCCGAACTGTGATTGATTGTTACAGCCAAACCATAACCACCTAACCAGTTAGCTGATTCTACTTGACCTTTAGCCGCTGCTAAAATTGGTGTTCCCGTGGGCGCACCTAAATCTGTACCAGCGTGAAAACGGCGATCGCCCGTGATAGGATGAACACGCCAGCCAAATAAAGACGTAATTGGTGCAGCCATAGACAGAGGGAAGACAATTCCCGAACCACCACCACCACGATAAGCCAGGGTATTAGTATAAGGAACTTGAGGTAATACAGATGCCAGTGAAAAATCATAGGACACCAGACTGGGACGAGGAGCAAGATTACCCTCAATCATCGGTGCTGGTAAACTACCTACTTGGGGAGCAATAGGGATAGAACTCACCTTTGTCGTGCTAAATTCCCTAGGACTGGGGATAAAGCTATTGGCATGATAGGCAGCCTTTGTATGACTGCTGGTGTTAGTTCTGGAAATCCGCCAATTATTTTGAGGTTGACTAATTTTGCTCACACTAGTAGCAACAGCTTCACCAACATTCTCACGTTGATTGCGGGTTGCAGTTATGGCTGTCCTCACTGGGGACACGATTGGTAATTTAGCAGTTTCACTTTTTTTCAGCCAAGTCGGTGATGAATCTTTAGACTTAGCCACGGCAGGAGTTTGGGTAGTTTTAGCACAAGCACTTTGCCCTGGAACTACATTTGCACTACAACCACTAGAACGTTCTGTGACGACTACAGAACTGGGCGGTTCATAGTTATCTGTGGTTGCATTTTTGTAGTCAGTGGGATCAATATAAGCGTTGTTATAATCCTTGAGACTACTTTCTGTATCCTTGACAGTATTTTGCGAATTATTGGTTGTTTGAGCGACTTCTGGGAGTTTTTTAACCAATGGGTCAGGTTCACTAACACTGGCTGTAGGTTGAGTATTTTCACCTTTGGGCTGGGAAATTCTCACACTGGCTGTAGGTTGAGTATTTTCACCTTTGGGCTGGGAAATCCTCACACTAGCTGTAGGTTGAGTATTTTCACCTTTGGGCTGGGAAATTCTCACACTGGCTGTAGGTTGAGTATTTTCACCTTTGGGTTTAGCATCTCTGACAACTTCTGTAGATTCAGCAACACTTTTGCTATTTAGCTTCTTTTTCAGCCTAGCTTGTCGGTCAGAAAAATCCGGCTGTGGCTTGGCTGTTTCAGGAACAATAGTTTCTTTCTGAACTGGATTTGTAACTACTGCTGGTTGGGAATTCTCAATCGTGGGAACAATATTGTCTATTGATGCAGTTTCAGTTTGAGCAGTTACAAATCCGCTACCAAGAAGACTAAAGCTACTTAACAAACAGAGGCTTTGTGCTGGTAGTCTAGAAGCAAAACGTTTACTCGTGCCACCGTAGTAAAAATTTTTATGGGCAGATTTATGGTGCTGCGTCATTTTTTCTCTTGTGTTGTGTGTAATAAGTCTAAAGAAATGATATCATTCCATGCTGGATATACTATCCTATGAAGTGACATTTTTAACAAATTTAATCATTAAACAGAAGCTTGACGATAACCCAAACTGATTGTACCTGGTTGGCAAAAAATTTCTGGTGTTACGGCTGCTTTTGGATCATAAGTTGTCATTTTTAACCGGAGATTACCCTGTGGAGTTACTCCAACTACTGTACCTAAAAGATTATTGACATAAACCTGATCACCCATATTTGTGAGTAGATCAAGATAGCGAGATAAGAGGATGTTTATTCCTTCTACCTGTAGACACTCGATACCGGACTTAATTCCTAGTAAGACTTGTGAGGTAAGCATTTCCAGGTGATGAATCATCTGATAATTTTGGGAATTTTGCCATAATTGCAGATTAATTCCCGTTTCTGGAACTTGATTTGCCCAATTAATGCCAACACCAATCACAGCTTGAGTGATATGTCCTTGATTGACTTTGGTTTCCGTTAAAATGCCTCCTAATTTGCGACCATCTAATACTAAATCATTTGGCCATTTTATGCCGACGGGTATACCACATTTTCGTAATTGCGCTGTAATTCCCCACGCGCTGGCCAAGGTGAGTTGATAACTGCTGGTAGCTTCCATGTTGGGTGTTAATGCCATTGAAAGATATAGACCACCAGTAGAAGATTGCCATTGACGACCCCATTGCCCCCTGCCGGCGGTTTGCTGGGTGGCAATAACTACACAACCTGGTTTTTCTCCTTGGTTGATTAGTTGCCACAGGGTTTGATTTGTGGAAGATAAAGTGTTAAAAATATGTAGAGAGAATGGTAAATCTTGATGCTTATATTCTGCTTTTAAGCTATCTACCAAAAGTTGCCGATTAAATTCCACCACAGTTCACCATTGTTTTAAATCTTTTTTGGCAGTTGTTCAAGTTAGCATTGATTGAAAGTAATTAATTTTCTATTGAGGTTTGGTTAAAGATGCACACTTGGCATTGGCACAATTGGGAAGGTCTACCTTACCTGACTTGTAATCTTCTAGAACCCTGGTCTCATGGTTTCTTTACCCAACGGTTTTGGCCTCGTTTACCTCATGAACTAACTCAGGCACTACAACCAGAGGCTTTAGCTTATCGTTTAAAACAGGTGCATGGCAATACTGTTTTAACTCCCCAGGAGGTTGATGATCATGTCAATGCCAGTGATGATGATTTGGCGTTGGCAGATGGTTTAATTAGTCAGCAACCGTTACAAGCTGTCTGGGTGGCTTCTGCTGATTGTACACCTGTTTTGATTGGAGATGTGAAAACTGGACAGGTGGCGGCTTTACACGCTGGTTGGCGGGGAACAGCGGCGAAAATTGTTCCTGAAGCTATTACCAGAATGCAATCTCACGGTAGCAATTTAGCAGATTTGCGCGTAGCTATGGGTCCGGCTATTGCTGGGGAAGTTTACCAAGTTTCTGTGGAAGTAGCTGCGGAAATTGGCAGTACCATTCTACCACATTATGAACCAGAAAAAATAGTTGCTGCTTTACATAATTTAGCGAATTCACCTTTAATCAAAGATCCAGAACCGGGAAAGGTCTGTTTAGATGTGCGGCGGGTGAATGCTTTGCAATTGGAACAATTAGGAATTAGTTTAGAACAAATTGCGATCGCTCCCTATTGTACTTTCCAAACTCCAGAACATTTCTTTTCTTATCGTCGAGAACGGGAGAAAAAGGTGCAATGGTCAGGAATTGTGAGTACAGGTAAATAATAGCATTATATTACCATGACTTACCAAGATGATCCGGTTGTTGAATTTCAACAACCTATCCCCAAATGATTTCCATATTTAAAATAAATTCTGGCAAAATATCTTCACCTAATAATTCTTGGGGAAATTCTAATATCTCTACTGGTTTACCAAGACGATAAATTTCCACTTGGCGCATTTTTCGATTAATTAACCAACCTAATTTAACTCCATTATTGATATATTCCTGCATTTTTGCTCGCGTTTCCTGCAAACTATCACTAGGTGACATTAATTCTAAAACAAAATCTGGGGCAATTGGGGAAAACTTTTCTTGTTCTGCTGGTGTGAGTGTATCCCATCTTTCTTTTTTAATCCAAGCAACATCAGGAGAACGATTTGCACCATTGGGAAGTTTAAAACAGGTGGAAGAGTCGAAACAAACCCCTAGTTTATATTTACGATTCCAAAACACAAAATCTGCGGCAATTTCCACATTACGTTTTCCTGTTCCTCCTCCTGTTGGTGACATAATCAATATTTCTCCTTTGGCATTGCGTTCAAATTTGACTTCAGGATTTTCTCGACAGAGTTGATAAAATTGCTGATCACTTAATTGGATAATAGGGTTTAAGTTGACGGTGATAGCTGTCATAATAACCTCGTGAGGATGAGATCAACTTTAGATAAATTATAAAATGATATCTGGGAAATTAAATTTTAATCTCTAAGCTTAATTAAAAATTACTACACCGACAATAAACGTATACATGAATTGACACTCCCCGGTCTAAAGACGCGGGGATTCTACATTCACAGACTCGCCGTTAGACGACAGGTTTGCACCCTTACGGGTTCGGCAGTCGCTCATGGGGGAAACCCCCAAGACCGCGCTGCCTCACCAATCGCCCAAGAGGGCAAATCTCCTGTAGCGTAGCTGACCGTATCCCTACCGTAGTTAATCCTAATCTTAGGATGTTGATACTGGCGTTAATATCTCTATCTTCTACGAACCCACAATGATGACAATTGTGAGTTCTAGTTGATAGAGATTTTTTGACTTTTTGACCACAATTAGAGCAATTTTGAGAAGTATTATGGGGAGGAACAGCAACTGTTACTTTCCCATATTTGAGTCCAAAATATTCTAGCCATTGTCGAAAAGTCGCCCAGCCAGCATCAGAAATTGATTTAGCTAAATGTCGGTTTCTTACCATGCCTTTAATATTTAAGTCTTCATAAGCTACCAAATCGTTAGATTGGATCACGGAATATGCTAATCTCTTGCAATATTCTTTTCGCTGCCTACTTACTCTTAGATGTTTACGGGCATACCTATTTTTAGCTTTTATATAGTTCTTGGATTGTGGTTGTTTAGCTTTCTTTTTATCTCTACTGAACTTCTTGGATTTTTTGCGATTAGCTCGACTTAACTGTTTCTCTGATTTTCTGTAAAATTGTGGGGCAGGCTCTACATTACCTTTTGAATCAGCAATGAAATATTTTAAGCCCACATCTAAGCCAACGATTTGATTCGTGGGTTGAGATTCAATTCTAATTTTGACATCAATTGCAAATTGAGCATAGTATCCATCAGCCCGACGAACTAGACGAACTCGTTTAATTTGTTTGATGTCATAGAAATTAAGATCATAAGTACCTTTTAATTTCAAAGTACCTATACCTTTCTTGTCAGAGAAAGTAATTGCTTTTCTAGTTTCGGATAGCTTCCAGCCGGTAACTTTGTACTCAACTGAACGGCAATTCTTTTTGAATTTTGGAAATCCCTTCTTACCCTTAACTTTCTTTTTGCAATTATCGTAAAACCGAGCTATTGCACTCCAAGAACGTTCCGCAGCAGATTGTCTTGCCATTGAATTAAGTTCATCCGCAAAAGGAAATTCAGATGCCAAAATCGCGCAATATTTATTGAGATCATATTTCGTCGCACCTTTGTTATCCATCCAATATCTTAAACATTTATTTTGGATGAACTGAGATGCACGAATAGCCTCATCTATTGCGCGATATTGCCTATCTTTTCCTTTGACTTTGAACTCATAAATTATCATGGTTTCGACCTAAACACCACGAAGCTATGCTAACTCACGAATCATAATCTTGTCAACAGGAAAAACTTTCAGTGGAGGCTGAAGCCTCTATCTGGCTTTCATCCCTTGCCTAAAGGACAGTTGAGTTTTTCCGCAGTTCGACAAGTGTTACAGTGAGCTTGCCGAACTGCTCACTGACCACCACGCTCCAAAACTCAACTTCAAGGGTTTTCAGCCTAGTCTCTTATAATTAAATTCATATCAATAAAACTTTAAGCTTATAAGCGAATATATTAGTTTACGCTAAACTATCAGAGGCTTATAAGCGATATTCAAAGTCTGTATTCAAAATGAAAATCTGGTAAGTTATAAGTATAACAGCTTATGATATTCATGGGATAATACTCTGGACATATTTCGCTGAATGAGCCAAAAGCCTATTTGCAAGATATTAGCCACTGGAATTATCACCAAAAGTGTAAAACTAGTGATCTCAGAAACAGAAAACTACAATTTTCAAATTTTTTCTATACTAGTATAAACAAAACATAAGGAGAAATAATCATGACTAACACCCAAACACAAGCTACTGGCGACATTCAAGAAAAAATCCAAGAAGAACTTGAACAAGCCCGCACTGTATGTGATATCTCAGGTAGCAACTCCGCTGAATGTGCTGCTGCTTGGGATGCTGTAGAAGAATTGCAAGCGGAAGCTTCTCACCAGCGTCAAATCAAGCCTAAAAACGCTTTAGAGCAATATTGTGATGCTAACCCAGAAGCAGATGAGTGCCGTCTGTACGAAGATTAGAATCAGCAGTTGTGCTTTTTTCATTAAGTAACAATTTACTGGAATATCAATGGTTTAAACCTCCATTAATTAATGGATTTGAACTAGACGGGGAATAAACTCCCCGTTTTTCGCTTTTGAGAAAAGTCCCCAAACTGAATTTTTCTAGAATAGCTAACGCTATCAAATATCTATTCACAAATTTTCTATTTTTGTTATTGACTTTATGACACAAGTATGGTTTCGCCCTTATGTTTGGATGGATTATAGACTAGCGTTATTATTTACGCTGATTATTCCTTTAATTCTTTCAATTTGGGCATTTGTGCAAAAAGCTGAAGGAATGCAACGCTTATTAATGATTTACTGGCGAGTGGCTAGTTTATTAATTGTTAGTATGTACTTAATGATTGGTAGCTTTGGAGTTAGTTTCATCTCTGCTTTAATGGCGCGGATTCTGATCCCAATTGCGCTATGGTTTTGGGTAGATATCAATGATGAAATTGACTATTATCCCCATAGTCCATTAAAATTAAGTTTTACTTCTTGGCGTTGGGCGACAACAGTTTATTGTAGTTTAGGGGCAATAGCCCTTTTACCCTTCCTAGGTTGTGCTTTTTCAGGAACTGCGATTAAAACTCCTTACTGTAGTGTCTGGTTAGAAGCACCATTAATCTTTAAAGACTATTTTCACCACAATAGCAAACCTGCTTTTCTAGGGTTTTTGGGGATAGTGACTTTAGCAATTTACGTAATTTATTTAAGTTATTTTGTCGCGGTTAAACTCGGTAAACATGGACGTTCCGCTACACATTAAGCAATTGAAAAGTTAGAAAAAATTCTGAACTGTGATTATTCGGATTAATTATCTAAATAAAATTCATCACACAAATCATAGTTCCGACTTGTTTTCCTGATCAATAAATCATCCAAATCAAATTCATCACAAAAATCGTAGTTCCGACCGCTGAATTAATGAATAACTCTGTTGGTAAAAGACTGGAACAATATACAGTCAAAAAATCCCAAGAAGTTCTCATCGTCACTGTCAAAATTGATGATGAACCTGATCAAATTGCTGTGTTTAAAGGCTTTTCTAGTTCTTTGATGCGCCCAACAGCTTATGATCCAGATGTCCCAGTGTTACCAGATAAAGCTACAATTATCGCAATTGACAGAATAGCAAGTCCCTATAATCCTGATTCACCCCGTTATCTTCAACAAGATATTTCTTGGGAAGATATGCAGGTTTTATTATCAAAAATGGGAATTTAGATGAAGAGTGGGTAAGATTTTTTGAATTTTGAATTGTTAATTTTAAATTGTTAATATGTCGCGTTCTGGATACACTTTGCCCGTTTTTGCTTGTGCTGCTGCTGTTGCGGCTTTGCATTGGTTACGCTATCATCAACCCCTGACTGTGACTTCTGTAGATTTGATTACACCTGCTGAAATTGCCGAAATACCCATTGAACAAGTCGCAGGAATATCAGAAAATCAGGCTTTGGCTATGACTCGCAGTGATCCAGGTGATAACCTAGATTTAACAAAGAATACACCGATTTGGGCGATGGTGGCATGGTACGAGGGAGATGGAGAAGCGGTAATTATTCAGGGTGGAGAGGGGATTGGGAAGCAACTCAATGGTGAGGGGAAAGCCGCAATTTATGGTTATGCCCAAAAGTTATTCCAGGAAAATTTACAGCGATTATTAAAACCGACGGAAAAAATCAAGGTAACAATTATTTTACCAGAAGGGCGATCGCTTGCGGTCCGTACTTCTAATTCGGCGTTTGGAGTAGTGGAAGGACTGTCTTTATTAGGAACAACAGGGATTTCTCAACCTTTAAGTACACCAGATCAATTAACAGCTTTTCGTGCTGATTTAGCCGAAAAAGCCAGTCAATTTCCCACTTTGGTCTTTTGTATTGGGGAAAATGGCCTAGATTTAGCCCAAAAACTCGGTATCAACCCCGCACAAATGGTAAAAACTGCGAATTGGTTGGGACCCATGTTAGTCGCTGCTGATGTTTTAGGTGTAAAAGAAATTTTATTATTTGGTTATCACGGTAAATTGATGAAACTAGCGGGGGGAATCTTTCACACTCATCATCATTTAGCTGATGGTCGCCGGGAAATTTTAACTGCCCATTCTGCTATGCTAGGATTAGAGTCTTCCGATATTCAAACCATTTTTCAGAGTCCTACAGCAGAAGCAGCATTAAAACATCTGAGAATTCTCGATAGTAATAGTGGTAGTAATTGGGTAAATCAGGTTTATAGCTCCATTGCAGAAAGCATTGATACCCGTACTCAAGAATATATGAATAGCCATAATGAACAAGGTAAAACCATGATAGCTTGTGGTTCTGTACTTTTTGACCGCGATCGCCAAATTCTCGTAAAAAGTAAAACTGGTTGGATATTACTGGAAAAATTGTGCTAAATTAATAGGAATTATCGTAAGTACCACAAATAAATATTTTTAACTATGATTTGTATAATTAATTTGTTTAGATGATTCATTAATCTGTTATCACCATTAATCACAAAAATCATAAAAATCACAGTCCAGACTTCTTATCCTTAACAACACACCCTCCATAGCATGAATACAGCGGTGACTCTACCAACCGAAAAAATACCTCAAACACCAGAAAATTTGGGGAAACTTAAAGGTCAAATAATTGTAATTTTAGACTTTGGCTCTCAATATTCTGAATTAATTGCGCGTCGTATCCGCGAAACTCAAGTATATTCAGAAGTTATTTCCTATCGCACCACAGCCGAACAGTTACGCGAAATCAACCCCAAAGGTATCATCCTTTCCGGTGGACCAAATTCCGTATATAGCGACTACGCTCCCCATTGTGACCCAGAAATTTGGAAATTGGGAATACCCGTTCTCGGTGTTTGCTATGGTATGCAACTCATGGTTAATCAACTGGGTGGGGAAGTTATCCAAGCCGAACGGGGTGAATATGGTAAAGCATCTCTATACATAGATGACCCCACAGACTTATTAACTAATGTCGAAGAGGGTGCAACCATGTGGATGAGTCATGGAGATTCAGTCACAAATATGCCTCCTGGCTTTGAGTTACTGGCACATACTGATAATACTCCTTGTGCAGCGATCGCTCACCATGACAAAAAACTCTATGGTGTGCAATTTCACCCCGAAGTCGTCCATTCTCAGGGTGGTATAGCCTTAATTCGCAACTTTGTTTACCATATCTGTGACTGTGAACCAACTTGGACAACAGCCGCTTTTGTCGAAGAATCAATTCAGGAAATTCGCGCCAAGGTAGGAGACAAACGGGTATTATTAGCATTGTCTGGCGGTGTAGACTCTTCAACTCTAGCTTTTCTTCTGTATAAAGCCATTGGTGAGCAGCTAACCTGTGTATTTATTGATCAGGGTTTCATGCGAAAACTAGAACCCGAAAGATTAGTAAAGTTATTTAAAGAACAATTTCATATTCCTGTAGAATATGTTAATGCCCGCGAACGATTTATCTCAGCTATTGCTGGAGTAACTGATCCCGAAGAAAAGCGTCGCCGCATTGGACATGAATTTATCAGTGTTTTTGAGGAGACATCAAGGGATCTTGGGCATTTTGACTACTTAGCTCAAGGGACACTTTATCCAGACGTGATTGAATCTGCTGATACCAACGTTGATCCAAAAAGTGGTGAACGGGTAGCAGTGAAAATTAAAAGTCATCACAATGTGGGTGGTTTACCAAAAGACTTGAGATTTAAACTGGTAGAACCACTGCGAAAACTATTTAAAGATGAAGTTCGCAAAGTTGGGCGTTCCATTGGTTTACCAGAAGAAATTGTCCAACGTCAACCTTTTCCCGGCCCTGGTTTAGCAATTCGTATTTTAGGTGAAGTCACCTCCGAACGCTTGAATATTTTGCGAGACGCTGATTTAATTGTTCGTCAAGAAATTAACCAACGTGGTTTATATAATGAGGTTTGGCAAGCTTTTGCGGTTCTGTTACCAGTTCGTAGCGTTGGGGTGATGGGTGATAAACGCACCTATGCCTATCCTATTGTTTTAAGAATTGTCACTAGCGAAGATGGCATGACCGCAGACTGGGCGCGAATTCCTTACGATATATTAGAAGCAATTTCTACCCGCATTGTCAATGAAGTAAAAGGTGTAAACCGTGTGGTTTATGATATTACCTCTAAGCCACCTGGAACTATTGAGTGGGAATAGGTAATTGGTAATTGGTAATTGGTAATTGGTAATTGGTAATTGGTAATTGGTAATTGGTAATTGGTAATTTAAAAAACTATTACCCATTACCACTAAACTTGAGTTTAAAATTAAGAAGTATTGCATTTCTTTGAAAATATTATGGCTGCAAAAGTAGAAATTTACATTTGGACTACTTGTCCGTTTTGTGTTCGTGCTAAAAGTCTACTGAAAAGTAAAAGTGTTGATTTTATCGAATATAATCTTGATGGAGACGAAATAGCCAGAGATAAAATGTCCCAAAGAGCTAATGGAAAACGCTCCTTACCACAAATTTTTATTAATGATATTCACATTGGTGGTTGTGACGATATCCATACTTTAGACCGTCAAGGTAAATTAGATCAGATGCTAGTTTCTTAAAATATTGTGGATCAGATCCCCGACTTCTTTGCTAAATTTTGCTCGAAGATGACTAAGTTCATTTCAGAAGTCGGGGATCTTTAAGATTCTTTAATATTAAAATTCGTAGATGAAAGAGGTATAAAGGATGAAACTAGCTTTTATTATTGATCCTATCCATCGGCTTGATCCATGTCATGATACCAGTGTTGCTTTGATGGAAGCAGCGCAAATTCTAGGACATGAAATTTGGATAACTCAGGCAAATTTGCTGAGTGTTATTGATGGCAAAGCCTGGGCTTCCTTGCAGCAGGTAGAACTCGTTCCCGTGGAGTTAGTAGAACGACGTTGGTTAGCAGTTAATTCTTGGTTTAAATTAAGTCCTAGCGCCTTTACTGCTTTAGAAACAATGGATGCCGTATTTATGCGGACAGATCCACCTGTTAATGATGCTTATCTCTATGCTACCTATATTCTCGATTATGTTGACCAAAATAAAACTTTGGTAATAAATGATCCGGCTGGGATTCGTAGCGCTAATGAGAAAATGTATGCTCTTCAGTTTAGCGAATGTATTCCCGAAACAATTGTCAGCGCTGACAAGCAAGTTATTCGCCAATTTGTCGCAGCTAAAGAAGCAACAATTCTCAAACCCTTGGGGAATAAAGCTGGGGAAGGCATTTTATTCTTACAATCAGGCGATCGCAATTTTAACTCCATTGTCGAACTTAGCACGCTCCAAGGTCAAGTTCCAGTTATGGTACAAAATTATTTACCCCAAGCCAAGGAGGGAGATAAACGGATTATCTTACTCAATGGTGAACCCATAGGTGCGCTAAATCGTCTTTCTAGTAGTAGTGATTTTCGTAATAATATGGCCACTGGTGGAACAGTGGCTCAAACCACCATTACCCCAAGAGAACAGGAAATTTGTAGCCATTTAGCCGCAAAACTCCGGCAAGATGGCTTAATTTTTGTTGGTATTGACGTAATTGGTGGCTACCTAACAGAAGTTAATGTCACAAGTCCCACAGGTATCCGGGAAATTGACCGTCTCGACGGGACTCACATAGCTCATCAGGTTATTCAATGGGTAGAAGCGAGTAAATAGGCAGGGAGCAGGGGAGAAATTTATTTACCAGAAAGACTGGGAAGTTTGAAAGCCCCTGAGTAAGCATTGCGTAGCAATGCCTTATGTGCTTTAGACAGGGGATGAAAAGCGACTCAGGTGGTTTTAACCACCGTCAAGATGTTGCCAGGCGCAATACATTTAGCCATCTTCAACCAACTATAGTAGTATAAGACATGAGGTGAAAGAATGCTAGTTTTTGAGTTTAAAGCTTATGGAAAGTCAGCGCAAATAAAAGCAATAGATGACGCGATTCGGACTGCACAGTTCATTCGTAATAGCTGCATTCGGCTATGGATGGATGTTCAAGGTACAGGTAAAAACGACTTGCAGAAATATTGTGCTGTACTGGCGGCTAATTTCCCTTTTGCTAATGAACTCAATTCAATGGCTAGACAATCTTCTGCTGAACGAGCATGGGCTTCTATCACTCGGTTTTATAATAATTGCAAGAAAGGCATTCCTGGTTTAAAGGGATATCCTCAATTCCAAAAAGACTGTCGTTCTGTTGAATACAAAATAAGTGGTTGGAAGCTTGCTTTAAATCGTAAATCCATCACTTTCACTGATAAAAAAGGCATTGGGCAGTTAAAACTTAAAGGGACTCGTGACCTCCATTTCTACCAAATTAACCAAATAAAACGGGTAAGATTGGTAAAACGGGCTGATGGTTATTATTGTCAATTTTGTATTGATGTCAACCGTCAAGAAAATATAGAACCATCGGGAAATACAATTGGTTTAGATGTAGGTTTGAAAGAATACTACACTGATTCTCATGGGGTGATGGTTGAGAATCCGAAATTTCTGCGTATTGGCCAAAAGGTTCTTAAACGTTCACAACGCCGTGTTTCCAGAAAAGTCAAAGGTTCAAAAAATCGGGGCAAAGCTAGACAGGTTTTAGGAAAACGCCACCTCAAAATAAGTAGGAAACGTAAAGACCATGCTATTAAATTAGCACGGTGCGTAGTTCAGTCTAACGACTTGATAGCCTATGAAGATTTGAGAATTAAAAACATGGTGAGAAATCATTGTTTAGCTAAGTCAATAAACGACGCATCTTGGTATCAGTTTCGTGTCTGGCTTGAATATTTTGGCAAAGTATTTAAGAGAGTCACGGTGGCAGTAAATCCACAATATACAAGCCTTGAATGCTCTAGCTGTGGTGAAGTTGTTAAGAAAACTCTATCTACGAGGACACACGTTTGTCAGTGTGGCTGTGTGATGGATAGAGATGGTGCGATTCGTTGTTAGCTGAATCACGGTAATCAGTCCGTACATAAGCTAACCAACCCAATCCAATCATGGAAAAAGGTTGAACTCTCGGTCTGATATGGGTGAAAGCCCCATCTGCCAGACTCAGGTATGACTCCCTATCTGCCCATGATGACCCGACTCGGTTTCGGGAGGTCAAAGCTGGGAACAGGGCGCAATCAGACACCTGTTGTGAGGTGACACTTGGCGCTAACGGGGAGTTCCTATGATGAAACCGAGCCTAAAAAAGCGACCTAATCCAAAGCGGGACACAACTCAAAAACCCGACTTTACTGGAGCTAATTCCCGCCGCATATCCGTCCCAATATCGGCAAGAGTCCAGGGAATCCAGTGGTTGAATTGGCTACATCTAACGGAACAATCAATCAACCGAGGGAACGAATAAAAACGGATTGGAGGTCTAAGGGAGGTCGAACCCTAAGTAGG
>NZ_VILA01000005.1:80236-85442 GCF_009712025.1 Dolichospermum sp. UHCC 0406 | reverse complement strand
CGAATTTACCATCAAATTTTCTTCATACTCATTTATTGGCTTGATATTAACATGGTAATACTGCCCTTTTTATCTATTCATAGAAGTTACATTTTGTCAAAAAAAATTAGATGCGTTTCCCCTGACTATATCCCCTATCGTACTTATATCAGATTACTTAAAACTAACTGCTTGCTTGGTAATTCTCAGCAAAATTAACCACCTATCAGCAAAGTTGACAGGTTTGATTTGAAATTAAAGTAGTTGCGTTTTAAACATGGATTTGTGAGAATTTTTTCTGAAAAATAAGAAGGAAAGGTGAAGATTCATCAATAAAAATTTATGACTATCATGCCGATTTTATGATCTACCCAACCACAAGTTATAATCATCAAATGCAAGCAATTATTCAAGAAATTGTGTGGCAGAAAAAACTAGAAGTTGCACAAATACAAAAAGATATGTCTTGGGCTTCCTTGCAACGTCAGTTAACTGCTGCTCCTACTGTCCGGGACTTTTTTACGGCTTTGCAGTTGAGTATTTATAAACCTAGTTTAATTGCAGAAGTGAAAAAAGCATCACTTTATCATAGTGTAATTAGACCAGATTTTGATCCAGTTACTATTGCTCAGGCTTATAAAAAAGGAGGAGCATCTTGTGTATCTGTTGTCACTGATCAAAAGTTTTTTCATGGTGGGTTTGATCATCTTCGTGCTATCAGATATCGCGTAGGAATACCTCTACTTTGCAAAGATTTTATCATTGATCCTTGCCAAATTTATTTAGCCCGTTCCGCTGGTGCAGATGCAATATTATTAATTGCTGCTATTCTGACAGATAAGCAATTACAAAACTTCTTACGAGTGATTCACTACTTAGGGATGAATGCTGTTATCCAAGTTCATAACTTAAATGATTTGGATAGGGTTCTCGCATTAGAAGATGTCAGGATAGTTTCCATTGATAACCAGAGTTTAAGTGATTTTAATATCAATATTAACACTACTCAGGAATTATTGGCAGCTAGGCGATCGCAACTTCAAAACCTAGGAATTTTAGTCATCAGTGAATCAGGAATAGAAACCCCTGATGATTTATCCTTTGTTGCTGAAGCTGGTGTCCAAACAGTGATTATGGGAGAATCTTTGCTTAAAGAAAATGATTTAGAAGTAGCTGTCAGAAATTTACTCCAATCCAAATTTCCTATTCATTATTAAGAAGAATTAAGGATTGGCTAGTAATTGACGAATTTCTCATAACAAAGGTTTCCACCAATCATGATTATTCAGATACCATTCTACAGTTAAACGTAACCCTTCATTAATTGTCACGGATGGAGTCCAACCAAATTCTGTTTTTAGCTTGTTGGCATTAATAGCATATCTTCGATCATGTCCAGGTCTATCCTTCACAAAAGTAATTAATTTTTCCGCTGGATATACTGGTAAATCTGGTGCTAATTCATTCATGATTTCACATAAACTTTGTACCAGACTGATATTTTCAACTTCGTTATTACCACCAATATTATAATTTTCTCCTGGTTTTCCTTGATGGATTACCACATCTAAAGCCCGACAGTGATCAACTACATATAACCAATCTCGAACATTTTTTCCATCACCATAAATAGGTAATTCTTTACCAGTTAAAATATTAATACACATCAAAGGAATTAGCTTTTCGGGAAATTGAAAAGCACCATAATTATTAGAGCAATTAGTGATAATTGTCGGTAATTTATAAGTATGATAATAAGCCCGAACTAAATGATCACTCCCAGCTTTTGAGGCTGAATAAGGACTATTGGGACTATAAGCTGTAGTTTCTGAAAACGCTGGTTCATCTGCAGTGAGACTACCATAAACTTCATCTGTAGAAACATGAAGAAATAGGTAATTATCAGGTTGTGTTTTTGCTTCCCAATGTTGACGAAAAGCTTCTAAAAGAGTAAAAGTTCCTACTACATTAGTTTGGACAAATGCAGCAGGTCCAGTAATTGACCGATCAACGTGAGATTCGGCGGCAAAATGGGCTATAGTATCTATATTTTCTGCTAAGAGTAATTTATCAACTAAAGAGCGATCGCATATATCCCCTTGGACAAACCGGAAATTCTCTCTTTCTGCAACTGATGCTAAATTATGGCGATTTCCAGCATAGGTAAGAGCATCCAATACCACTAATTTATCATTTGGATAAGCTTGACACCAATGATGGACAAAATTCGCTCCAATAAACCCAGCTCCCCCTGTCACCAATAATCGTCTATTCATGATTCCTTAATTACTTTGTAAATATTTCTTTTTAATTTTACCAAAAATTCTCTGTATAAACAATTTTGCTAACCGGATTTTTGTCAAATTGGCAATTGGATTTGAGTAATTATTTTCATGAGTAAAGAAATCATTAATTTCTGTTAAAATTACCCGCAAGCGTTGGATAATATTCTCAGTTCTATATTCTGCTAATACATTTTCAGATAAAGTCAATGATGTAGAAGATGCTAAAACTTTCAAAATTCTATCTACGTCATATTCCAAAGCATAACCAGCGATTTTATAACAATTAAATCCTGGATCTAAATAATCAGATAATCCCCCATTGACACTAGAAAACACCTGACAACCACAAGCTAATGCTTCCATTGGTTGTAAACCAAATCCTTCGCTAACTCCTTGTAATTTCCAATATTCTGCCGAATCATAAAGATAAACTTTAGTGCGATTAAATAAAGCTGGTAAATCTTCTACATAACTATCAATAACCAACACCTTACATTTTTTTTCTAAAGCTGGAATTAATGACTTAATTAAATATTCTGAGGATTTCCGCGTTTGAACTAAAACATCAATATCTCGATTTTGATGTAAATTAGTAAATTCCTGACTAATTTGATTAGGTAAATAATAAATTAGAGAATTTGGTGCTTGTTGTCCCCAATAACCTAGAGAATTTCTGCTAACTGTAATTATGGGAATACTTGATGGTAAATTAATCTTATAACCTGCACTGTGAGCATGATAAATTACATGATATTTTTGCAATTTAGATGCAAGTTTACCAACATCAAATCCCCAACTAATCACAAAAATTACATCATCTAAATTTTCCTCTCGCAATAAATCGTCTAAAAACAATTTACCTGATTCCCGCTGACGATAAGTAACTACTTCAGCAGCACAAATCTGTTGAGCTAAAGTAACCGTTTTCAACTCCGCCCAAAGACCACCACAAGCAAATTTACCATCTGTCCCCGGAACTAAAAAGTAAAGCTTTTTCATAATACTAAATATTAAATTTTCTTCCTTCTTTCTTCTTCCTTCGTGTTCTTCGTTCCTTTGTGGTTCATTAACTCCTGATTTATTAACTCCTGATTTATTAACTCCTATTTTTCCCAAGATACCTTAACAAAATGACTTTCCTTTCCCCAAAAATCACGAGCAATAGTAATATTTTCAACAGCCAAATTAAAAGGGATAGAAGTTGTAATATAACGCTGAGTGAGCATTCCTAAATCCGGTGCAATTCCCGCTGCGGCCATTGCTGCTAAACCTAAGCCAATAAGTTGTTCAATTGGTCGAAACGGCAACATAAAAGGTACAGTTACCGATAGTCCAGCAGTTAATAACATAGCCACAGATACATTTGTGCCACAACGGGGATGTATAGCTAAATCCCATTCTCCACTGGTAAGACGATGTTTAGCTAATGTTACCGCGCGGCGCAAATCATTAATATTCACATCACCATATAGAAAAAATCCCTGTTCGGTAGACAAACCACCTAATAATTCATCATCTAATTGCGTATTAGTGCTTGTTCCTGGTGGTGAATAGGGTTTTTTATTGTCCCCTAATACCCAAACCGTAGCGTGTTCTAGAGCGTGAACTTGACGTAACATGAGAATTTCTTTCAACCCAGGAATAAAAGATAGCTGTTGGAGTAAATCAGCATCTTGGCTGGGGTGAGGTGCAAGAAAGTCAAAGCTAAAGGAAGATGATTCGTCCAAATAAGCAGTATTCATAAAACCTCACGGTAATATATGTTTTTTAACCAGGACTATGGCGGGCTAGAAGCCGACCCCACAATAAATATATAACTTTTGTGGGGTGGGCATCCTGTCCGCCAATCTTATATATTGTGTCTATCTACCTATTTAATGCCTAACAATTCCACATCAAAAATTAAAGTAGAGTAGGGGGGAATCACACCACCAGCACCACGGGCACCATAACCTAATTGTTCAGGGATAATTAATTGGCGACGGCCACCTACTTTCATAGTGATTACGCCTTCGTCCCAACCTTTAATTACTTGTCCTACACCAATTTTAAAGCTAAAGGGTTTACCGCGATCGCGCGAACTATCAAATTTAGTCCCATCTTCTAAAGTACCGATATAGTGAACCTCAACGGTTTGGCCAGTTTGGGGAATTGCGCCCGTTCCCTCGACTAGTTCCACATATTTTAATCCAGAGTCGGTAGTAACAACTTTAGCTTCAGACATAGTATTGCTCTTGATTAGAGTATTGTTTTCTTGAGTGACAGTGGTGGTTGGTTGTGTTGGGGAAGAATTACCGATTGCAGTATCTTTTTGACCACTAATTTGGGTAAATACTAAAACACCAACACATACCAGCATTAACACCACGCTGAGGAAAATTCCTTTCAAAATCAGCCCTCTCTGTTTTAATTACTGATGATCAGATTACCGATAGAACACAAATTAGTTTAAATCAGAAATGACCGTTTAGCGCCACAGCTTATTTTCCAAATCCCGAACCTGACGCTCTAAACGGTCAATTCTTCCCCGTAATTCATCTACTTCTGACTGACGGGCAACTCCCAAGTCCTGCATCATATTCCGCATTTGTCGGTGCATTTGCTCATCCCAATTACCTTGTTCAGACTGTAATTGGGTAACAAGATCATCCATTACCGCCTTAGCTTGCTCAGGATTGAGTTTACCGTCTTTAACCAGTTCATCACTGACTTCTTTCAGTTTGTCTGCAACTAAAGAAGTTGTGCCAATACCCAACATCATTAACTGTTGCAACCAATTGTTACTATCCATACTCCCTTCCTCTGACTAAAAGCTTCGTAATTCTAGCCTACACATTTATTTTGTCAGTTGTCAGTTGTCAGTTGTCAGTCGGAAAAATCTTATTCCTACCTCCCCTACCTCCCCTACCTCCCCTACCTCCCCTACCTCCCCTACCTCCTCT
>NZ_VILA01000005.1:0-80172 GCF_009712025.1 Dolichospermum sp. UHCC 0406 | reverse complement strand
ACCTCCCCTACCTCCCCTACCTCCTCCCCCCTACATCCCCTTGCTCTACTAAACCTGCATCCAACCGTGCATTGGTGCTATGGCTTTAGTGACTGATTCAATGATGTCTGGAGGTGCTTCTGAAAGCATGACACTGGGATAAACAGCAGTTCCCCATTGAGGATGCACAAGAACATGGCATTTATTTTCAATTGCGGGATACTTGAGTAAGGCTTGGGCTACTGCTGTATCATCGTGGGGAACTAAGCCAGAATGAGACAGTAATGGATAACCTGTGCGGGGATCTATTAAGTCTGTTAAATACCCGCGGTCGCGCAAATTAAATGCCAAATCGCAACCAAAACGCATAAATTTTTCCCGCAGCTTTTCCTTTTCTATTTCTGTTTCTGTGGTCATTTCTTCTAGAGAATATTGTGATTGCTGTAAAACAACCACTACCCACAAAAACTGCTGCTGTTTCCAATCTGGTAAGATCTGTTCGCAATTGGCACAGATATATGGACTGGGAGTATGAATAGAAATCTCTACAGCTTGTCCTGTTTTGCCAACTAAATGAATAGGACAGCTAGGCTGTGAAATACAAACTGGGGGATAAGACACCACATTAATTCGGTTTATGAAAGTTTTTAAATTTATCTTTGCTAAAAATAATAACTCTTAAATCTCCAAATAAATCATCAAATTTTGCGAATAATTAGATTAGGACAATTATTTACTCTAATGGAAGCACCCAAGCAAGTTGAGAAAGTTTAAAGAGAGAAAATAAAAAACCCCCAAAGAGAGGGGGATTGTAGGTTATTCGAGTGGAGTGAACAACTAAGTAATAAATACCTAGAGTAAATACAGTAATCCGAACAAAATAATCCAAATTACATCTACAAAATGCCAGTAAATTTCCGCTGCTTCAATCCCGAATCGTTTTTCATTGCTGTAGTGTCCAGGAGTACGCGATCGCCACAAAACTGCTAAAATCGCTAAAACACCGATGGTAACGTGCAAGCCGTGAAACCCAGTCAACACATAAAACGTACTAGCGAATAAATTGGTAGTCAGACTAAACTCTAAATGAGCATATTCATAAACCTGACCCGCCAAAAAAATCGCCCCCATAACTGCGGTAATTGCCAACCAAACCCGCATTCCCTTAGTATCATTCTTTTTAATAGCAGTATCAGCATTGTGCATCACAAAACTACTAGCTATCAAAATAGAAGTATTCACAGTAGGTAACAACAATTCTAAATCCGGTGTCCCTACTGGTGGCCAAACCGGAATAGTAGAACGGTAAGTCAGGTATGCACCAAACAAACCCATAAAAATCATTCCCTCAGCCACAAGGAACATAAATAGACCAGTCAAACGATGATCTGGATGTTCCTCATGATGAGAAACAGTTGTGTGGTGACTTAATTCAGTTTTCCCCGTGTCAATAATTTGACCTTGCATAAATTAGTAATTGGTAATGGGTTCAAGGCAGGGCTATTTCATTTTTATCTAGTAGTCTGTCAAATTTATTTTGACGGGTTTTTGGTAGTGCGGGCATCTTGCCCGCGTGAGCGAGACGCTCACACTACAGTCCATCATTTTTATCTTGACAGACTACTAGCCCGCCTCACAATGAATTCTGAGTCTAATAGCGAAAGTCGTCTAAAGACGACTAAAAGAAATTTCTAGTCCGTTTTAACGGACTTTAGTTATTAGCCCGGAACTTCAGTTCTGGGCGGGTCATGTCAATCCCCTAAAGTGCTGATTCAGTTTGGGGAGTTAACACAGATTCAGTTTCCACCCGTTCCTCACTCACCCCATAATCGTAGGGGCCAGTAGTCAAAACCGGAAGAGTTTCAAAATTCTCAATACTGGGAGGAGAAGAAGTCATCCATTCCAAAGTTAACGCTTGCCAAGGATTATTACCGGCTTTTTCGCCATAGAACCAAGACCAAACGGCATTGATGATAAATGGTAACGTCGAAACCGCCAATATATAAGATCCGTAGGTACAGATTTCATTCAAAGCCGTGAACTTAGGATCATATTCAGCAATCCGGCGATTCATCCCCATGAGTCCGAGTTTGTGCATGGGTAAGAAAGTCATATTTAAACCAATCATGGTTAAGGCAAAATGCACTTGACCCCAAAATTCGTTCATTTTCCGTCCCGTCATTTTCGGGAACCAGTGATAAATAGCCGCAAAAATCCCTAACACACTACCACCAAACAAAACATAGTGGAGATGTGCCACCACAAAGTAAGTATCGTGAACGTGAATATCAAAAGGAACAGCAGCCAACATTACGCCACTAATGCCACCAATCACAAAAGTTGCTAAAAAGCCGATAGCGAACAACATGGGACTATTGAGGCGAATTTTGCCACCCCAAATAGTAGCTAACCAACCGAAAATTTTAATCCCAGTGGGGACAGCGATGATCATGGTAGTGATCATGAAAAACATCCGCAACCAACCGGGAACACCGCTGGTAAACATATGGTGCGCCCAGACGATTAAGCCTAAGAAACTGATAGCTAGGGATGAAAAAGCGATCGCTTTATAGCCAAAAATCGGTTTGCGGGCATGAATTGGCAGAATTTCCGAAATTGCCCCAAAGAAAGGCAAAATCATAATATAAACCGCTGGGTGAGAATAGAACCAGAACATATGCTGATAAACAACAGGATCTCCGCCCCCAGAGGGATTAAAAAAGTTTGTTCCTGCCAACAAATCAAAACCCAACAAAATCAAAGCCGCAGCTAATACTGGTGTAGATACCAACACTAAAGCCGAAGTTGCTATCATCGCCCAACAAAACAACGGCATTTGAAAGATGCCCATACTAGGAACACGCATCTTCCAAATGGTGACGAGAAAATTCATCGCCCCCAAAATCGAAGAAGTTCCCAATAGCAAGATACTCATAATCCAAATCCCCTCACCCACCTGGCCTGTCACCAAACTCAGCGGCGGGTAAGAAGTCCAACCAGCATCCGGGGCATCACCTACCGCCAAACTAGCAACCAGTAATACACCTGCTGGGGGAACCATCCAAAAAGCTACCGCATTCAGGCGCGGAAATGCCATATCTCTCGCCCCAATCATCAGCGGGATTAAATAGTTAGCAAATCCCGCCCCTGTTGGCACAATCCACAAAAAAATCATGATTGTGGCATGGAGGGTAAACAGGCTGTTATAGACTTCTGGCGTGACAAAATCTACCTCTGGAGTCCGTAATTCTGTCCGCACTAAATCAGCCATTACGCCGCCAATGCAGTAAAAAACAAACGAAGTGACCAGATATTGAATTCCAATCACCTTATGGTCGGTACTAAAACCGAAAAAGTCTCGCCAATGCCTTTCCTCATGTTCTTCAGCATGGTTAGGGACATTAGCAATTTCTTCTAACTGTGCTTGTGTCATATTTTAAAAAGGAGTCAGGAGTCAGGAGTCAGGAGTCAGAAGGAAGGAGTCAGGAGTCAGGAGTCAGGAGTCAGGAGTCAGGAGTCAGGAGTCAGGAGTCAGGAGTCAGGAGTCAGGAGTTCAGAAGGAAGGAAGAAAGAAGACAGAAAGAAGACAGAAATTTCTCCCCCTACCTCCCCTACCTCCCCCGCCTCCCCTGCCTCCCCTACCTCCCCTACCTCCCCCGCCTCCCCTACCTCCCCTACCTCCCCTACCTCCCCTACCTCCCCTACGTGAATGTATAACTTAAAGGTTCAAAATTTTTTTTTGTAACCACTGCAACTCAAGTAATTCTTAAACTACTTAATTTGATGCAGAATTTCTGAGTGAATGCCCATATTGTGAGTGTAAGGAGAGAGAAATTCATCAGCAGTCATGGCCATGGAATTCACAGCTACGGCTTGATTAGGGATCTCTTTACCAGCAATTAGCTGTTCTTGCATCCAACTATCAAAAGCTGCTTGTGTCTCTACCACAACTTGGCTTTTCATCACCCCGTGGTAAGGTCCACACAGTTCAGCACAAATAAGTTGATAATCACCCGCTTTTCTGGGAGTAAAACGCAAATTGGTTTGTCTACCAGGAATGGCATCCTGTTTCACCCGAAATTCTGGAATCCAAAAGGCGTGGATAACATCACTGGCTGTCATGTTGATTTCCACTGTTTTGCCAATGGGTAAATGCAATTCACCTGTTGTTACGTCATTATCTGGATAGGTAAATAACCAAGCATATTGCATTCCAGAGACGTTAATGGTTAATTCTGCTGGTTTTTTAACGGCATCAGCATCGGTATCTAATTGTGATACTTGTCCAGAGGCTTCTGTACTGATGAGGGTGGCAGCCATTGCCGTTCCCGGCATATTCATGGCATTTTCCATCATCGGGGCAGCATGAGCCGAATGGGGATCAAAGCCACCCATGTTGTTATATACATCAAAACTGTAGAGAGAAATACCGATAACGATAATTGCGGGGATCGCTGTCCAGAGTATCTCTAGAGGCACATTACCTTCAATTGCTGGCCCATCTGCATTGTCACCAGCCCGACGACGATATCTAATAACAGCGTAAATTAAAACACCTTCAACAATCAAAAATATGCCTGTAGAAACAGTCATCATGGTGTTGAATAGACCATCTACCAAGGGGGCTTCGTCTGAGGCCGCTACAGGTAATAGACCGTGATTTTGACCGTACCAGAGACTGGCGAGGGTGAGGACAATGCCAATGAGTAATGTCCAGATTGCATTTGGAATTTTCACGGCTGATTTCTTGATTAATTGACTATTTTATCTGTAAGTTACTTCACTTGTTAAAGTAACTCTACATACTAAGGTAGTGCAGGCAATGAGATATAGTATCCGCTGGTCTGAAATCTTTATTAATTTTTTCGATTAAGAACACAATTTTGAGTACAAGGGAGATAAGTTGTCTTGCCCAGGTTAGATGACAATTAGGCAAAAAATTTTCAGAAATTTCCATTAATTCCCATTAATTCCCATTGATTAATTATTTCTATCTGCAAAACAGCACGAAATCTTACAGCGGAAACTAGCTAAAGTGATCCAAAGTGTAAGGGAAAGCTGATTTCTATATTCTGACCTATAGGTTAGGGTAAGTAGAAGTCGGGACTAAATCAAAATAGAAAATTTTCAATTTCCAGCACAAGCGGTCCAAAGGTATTGTTAATGAACGAATTTGTCCTAGAACAACAAAATAAAGCGGCCACAGTAGCACAACAGCCCCAGGAGATGATTCGTCGCTTGGTGTGGAAAATATGCGTAGCCACCTTAATTTTGATGGCTATAGGCAGTGCCACCCGCGTTATGAATGCTGGACTCGCTTGCCCTGATTGGCCTTTGTGCTATGGGGAGTTAGTTCCAGCCAAGCAAATGAATCTCCAAGTGTTTTTGGAGTGGTTTCATCGCCTCGATGCAGCTTTAATTGGCTTTAGTGCGATCGCCCTTTGTGGTTTATCCTGGTGGCATCGTCAACATTTACCCAAGTGGCTACCCTGGGCTTCCACATTTGCCCTGTTTTTAATTGTCTTCCAAGGGATTCTGGGAGGACTGACTGTAACTGAATTATTGCGGTTTGATATCGTTACCGCCCATTTAGGAACAGCGTTACTATTTTTCACTACGTTGTTAATTATCGGTACAAGTTTGATTCCCTATCAAGGCACGGGAACAGTAGGAAAGTTGCCTTGGGTGGGTTTAACTGCTGCTGTTTGCGTCTACTTACAAAGTTTATTGGGTGCAATAGTAGGTTCTCGTTGGGCTTTGCACCAATGTTTGTCCGGGGAACAACTTTGTGATGTCATGTATAGCCATATTTTTGGCGTAGTACCCCCAACCATCGCTACTTTAGCAGTTGTTTTAATTTCTTGGCGCACACCAGCCCTACATCCGGCTTTGCGAAAACTGGCAAATCTGGCTGGTGGCTTGTTGATTTTACAACTTCTTTTGGGTGTGGCTACCTTCCGTTTACATTTACAAGTTGAACCCCTTACCGTTTCTCACCAAGCTATCGGTGCGACTTTACTGGGGACTTTGGTAGTATTTACAGTTTTATCACTGCGGGATGGTTTGCTTCCTCCCTCACCAACACAGTAACTCCTTCTTCCTCTTTCTTCCTCCTGACTCCTGACTCCTGACTCCTGACTCCTGCTTACAGCGGTTTGCTGACCAGTTCTTGAAAAATAAGGAAAAAGACCTAACATGATTGAGACTAATGTCTCTCGTCGTCAACACGACACATTTCTCCAAGTCGTTCAAAGTTACTACCAGCTAACCAAACCCCGGATTATTCCCCTACTATTAATTACCACTGCTGGGAGTATGTGGATAGCCGCTAAGGGTGAGGTAGATCCCTGGTTGTTAATTATTACAATGATTGGCGGAACTTTAGCAGCAGCCAGCGCCCAAACTATTAACTGTATCTATGATCGAGATATAGATTATGATATGGAGCGGACACGCAACCGCCCCATCCCTTCCGGGAAGATCCAATCCCGTGATGCTTTAATTTTTGCGATCGCTCTGGCTGTACTTTCTTTTACCCTCCTCACCGTTTTTGCCAATCTCCTGGCAGCATTTTTAGCCTTTTCTGGCATCATTTTCTATGTTTTAGTCTATACTCACTGGCTCAAACGCCATACCACTCAAAATATCGTCATTGGTGGTGCAGCAGGGGCAATTCCCACTTTAGTCGGTTGGGCAGCAGTAACGGACACTTTAAGCTGGTCTGCGTGGCTAATTTTTGCCATTGTCTTTTTGTGGACACCTCCCCATTTTTGGGCTTTGGCTTTAATGATTAGTGATGATTACGCTAAGGTGGGGATACCAATGTTACCTGTGGTAGCGGGTAATAAAGCCACCGTCCGGCAAATTTGGTTTTATACGGTGATTACTGTCACTGCGACTATCTTGCTGTTTTATCCCTTACACGCCAGCGGGATTGTCTATGCTGTTATTGCCTTGACTTTAGGGGGAGTATTTGTCCATAAGTCTTGGCGCTTATTGCAAAATCCCGAAGATAAAACCATAGCGCGGGAATTATTTTTGTATTCCATTTCCTACATGATGCTGTTGTGTTTGGCAATGGTGGTGGATAGTTTACCCATTACTCATCATTTCCTTGCTCAACTGCATTTGTAATCATGCTCAGGACATAGATCCCCGATTTCTTTGAGAAGTCGGGGATCTGATTATTTTTTTTTACAAAAAACCCAACAAAAATATACCCAGACGATTTTCTCATCATTTCTTGTATTAGTGCGTTTTGTTACGAAATTATTACAGTGGGGAATACCTCACCTCTTTGAGGGGCATACACACCAGAAAATAATTTGCAACTTCTGTTAACAATCTGTTATATTTATTTACATAAGGTTACAAAAAGTAAAAAACGAGGTTCTCGAATGGCTATTTTAATTTCTCTATTGGTTGTTGGTTGGGTAGCAGTTTCCGTTATCGGTTCTCTAGCTTATTTCATGGGTGAACAAAGCAAGCCCATTCACGAACGTAATTGGGCTTCTGACAAATTTGCAGCTTTGGCTAAATCTATTACTGGCGTAGATATAGACTATACCCAACGCACACCCGCCTATGCTATTGATGCTTACAGCAGCCGCAATTTACCCAGATAGTATTTATTGGCAATTTGACAAGATGTGTATAAAAATAACCTCCAGTCACAATTCTGGGGGTTTTGCTTTTCTAGATATAGATCCCCGACTTTTTGAAAAAGTCGGGGATCTGGGAACTACTTAAAATGCTGGCCGATAAACGCGATAGTTAATATTGGGGAAAATATTATCCATTGACTCGACTTTTTCCAACCAACCACTATCAACCTTACCCACTTTCACATCTTCATAGAGTTTATTAAAGCGCATTAAATGCGATCTTGTTCTTCTCACCGCATAGGGAACCATTGTTCCTGTCCGCATAATAAACGCCCAGTCAGAAGATTGTGCTAATAACAACTCTCTCGCAGCTTGATTGAGTGCTTTTTCCTGTAATTCATCTTCAGCTTCAATTTGGGAAATTTCAATCATCCGTTCCGCAGCTTTGTGCAAATGTGGATAAACCCAAGCATTAGTATCATTCAACCAATATTCATGGAAACCCTTAAAGCCCCAACTCGACTGAGCAGGACGACATACTTGTTGCTGAGGATTAGCCCGTAAATAATCGGCTAAATGGGTCATTTCATAGGTTTTCTGGTCATACCATGACTTACGGAACAGATAATCAATAAACCAAGGACCCTCATACCACCAATGACCAAATAACTCCGCATCATAGGGAGATACAATAATTGGCGGCCGACCCATGATATTGTGTAAATGCCCGGCTTGCTGCTCACGATTATACATGAAGTTAGCAGCGTGTTCTGCACTTTTTTCCTTTGCCCAGTAAGGATCATAAAGAGCTTTATCGGAAAGACCTAAGCCCCGTCCGGTAATTTTATGATACTTAATACCTGTATTTTTGCGCTGACCATTGGGCATAATATAGGGCTTAATATATTCATATTCCGCTTCCCAACCCAAATCTTTATAAAATTCCCGATATTCGGCTGCACCAGGATAACCCACTTCAGAAGACCATACTTGCTGGGAAGATTCATGATCTCGACCAAAAGCGGCTACACCGGGTTCAGTAAAAATCGGGGCATAACTACCGAAGCGCGGACGAGGACGAGCGTATAAAATGCCATGACCATCGGTGAGGAAATAACGTAAACCAGCATCCGCCAGCATTCGCTCCACACCTTCATAATAGGCACATTCTGGCAACCATATCCCTCTAGGGGCTTGGCCAAAAGTTTCCTCATAATGTTCACAAGCTACCTGAATTTGCGCCCAAACCGCTTGGGGATACATTTTCATTAATGGTAAGTAGCCATGAGTAGCACCACAGGTAATAATTTCTAAGTTATTACTATCTTGGAACTGTTTAAATGCTGTAACTAAATCACCCTGATAACGTTCCCATAACTCCCGCGCTTGATTAAATTCAGTTGCATAATGTTCCGCTAAATACCGCAGATGACCATTATGAATATTGCGCTCAGATTCTAGTTCTATAAGCTCTTCTAGTTGTGATAAGTGAGCATCATAGCGTTCTTGCAATAAAGGATCACGAAGCATAGAAATCAAAGGCGGAGTCATACTCATGGTGAGTTTAAAATCAACGCCATCTCGTTTTAAGCCTTCAAATACTTTTAATAAAGGAATGTAAGTTTCAGTAATCGCTTCATACAGCCATTCTTCTTCTAGCACATAATCACTTCCTGGGTGACGAACGAAGGGCAGATGTGCATGAAGTACAAGCGCGACGTAGCCTATAGCCATAATATTTTTTATGTGTGGTATTTGGAGGTTACAGACAAAAAAGTCTGTGTGGGGAAATTAAGAATATTTTAAGACTATATGGGTCATTGGTCATGAATCCTCAGTTAATACTTAATAGAAAAATATTTTGGTCTAGCGCCGCTTCGCGGAAGTTCAACGGGTGGTTAGAAACCGCGTCTACACTTACTTGTGAAATTCCTTAGTCCGTTTTAACGGACTTGAGCTATGAGACAGGGAATTCATTCCCTGGCGTGTTTGGAAGCTTCCCATATTTGTTTGTTCATGATCAATATAATCATCAATCAAAGTCGGAAATAGCCTTTTTTCCTCAATACATAAAATGATTAATTTTTACAGTGCATAAATCCTAAATTACTGATTTTCAGTAAATCAAGGTAGAATGTCCTATAAACGTGCTAACTACCAAGATTATGAGCCTGTGCATCAATTCTAACTGCCCAAAGCCACAAAATCCCGATAATATCCTTTTTTGTCAAGCCTGTGGCTCGGAAGTCTTGCTACAACAACGTTATCGGGTACAATGTCAGTTAGGACGGGGTGGCTTTGGTGTGACTTATGAGATTAACGAAGTCAGAACCAATCAGGCTAAAGTTCTCAAAGTCTTGATTAATAACGACCCTAAAGCTGTAGAATTATTTAAACAAGAAGCTGATGTTTTAAGTCAACTCCATCATTCCGGTATTCCTCATGTAGAATTAGACGCTTATTTTGAATATTATCCCTACAACAGTCAAAACCCAATTCATTGTTTGGTAATGGAAAAAGTTGTGGGAGAAGATTTAGAAAAATATATGCAAAAACGTGGTTTGCGTCCTATTAACCAAACTACAGCTATAGAGTGGCTAAAAGATCTAATTATTATTTTAGAACAGGTACATAATAAAGACTTCTTTCATCGAGATATTAAACCACCTAATATTATGTTGCGGTCTGAAAGTGCCGAATTGGTATTAATTGATTTTGGGACTGTGAGGAAGGTAACATCTACAGTATTTAAACAACAAGGTGGTGTAACGGGAATTATTTCCGCAGGTTACACACCCTCGGAACAAATTAATCATAATGCTGTACCTCAATCTGATTTTTTTGCTTTAGGACGGACATTTGTTTATTTACTCACAGGTAAAGAACCACTTGACCCAATCATGTATGATTCCTATAATGAAACATTAAATTGGCGGAATCATGCACCACAAATATCATCTATGTTGGCAGATTTATTAGATGATATGATGCAGCGTTTATATAAATATCGTCCTCAAAACTCCCATGAGATTTTGCAAAGAATAGCAGCAATAGAAAAAGCTTTAAAACCCCAAGCACCAATACCTGCCAATAACCTTAAAACCTTTAGTTTTGAAGTTGTCACCACAGACGCACGGGGAAATATCACCAACCAACGGAAGGAAAGCGCGAAATACTTTACAGAAGACTTAGGAAATGGTGTGACGTTGGAAATGGTGGAAATCCCAGGGGGAACATTTATCATGGGTTCACCGGAAAGTGAAGCACAACGACGTTCAAATGAAGGTCCCCAACACCAAGTTACAGTTCCCAGTTTCTACATGGGAAAATATGAATTGACACAGGCACAATATCAAGCTATCATAGGAACTAACCCTTCCAACTTCAAAGGCGATAACCGCCCAGTTGAAAGAGTTAGTTGGAATAATGCGGTTGAGTTCTGTAAAAAGTTAAGTCAAAAAACAGGCAAAAACTACAGATTACCCAGTGAAGCCGAATGGGAGTATGCTTGTCGTGCCGGAACTACCACACCATTTTATTTTGGTGAAAGTATTACTCCAGATTTGGTAAATTATAATGGTAATTATACCTATGCTTCTGCACAAAAAGGAAAATATCGTCAGCGGACCACAGATGTAGGAACTTTTCCCCCTAACTCTTTTGGTTTGTACGATATGCACGGCAATGTGTGGGAATGGTGTCAAGATGACTATAAAAATGATTATATAAACGCGCCTACAGATGGCAGTGCTTTGACAAGTCCAAGCCGGAGCGCAAAGCTGCTGCGCGGTGGTTCGTGGAGCAACGATCCTGGGAATTGCCGTTCTGCTTATCGCAGCAGCATCAGCCTCGACAACAACGACCTCAATATTGGTTTTCGGGTTGTATGTAGTGGTGCAGCGAGGACTTAGTAGCCCTTTACACTCTTGCTCTTTTGCTCTCTTCTCTTTTTTTCTTTTCCCTTCTTAACCCACCGCTGTTAGGGGGAAAATATTTTTCTACAAAAATCTGGTTTTGGTGTCTTGATTCACTATAGCACAGATTTTTCATTTTGTCAGAATCAGGATTTCCAGGATTTAAGGATTTTCAGGATGGAAGAAGGGGTGGGATTTTGAATGTTAGGAAATTTGGTTCATTCAAGATCCCAATATCCCCGACTTCTTGAAGAAGTCGGGGATCTGAAATTTATCTAGTATCAATCCTCACTTTCTCGATATAATTCCTGTAAGTCTTGTAATTGGGTTTTCCGGGAAACTCGACGATATTTTTTACTTTCTAGTTTTGGTTCGTACTGACTTTGACCTTTACCTTTAGATATTAATTTTAAACTTGATTCGGGGTCAGATTGTTGATTAATCTGGTTTTGATGAGCGATCGCATCATCTAAAAATTCTAAATAATGCTGATATCTTTCCCATTCTCCACTAACAGCACAATCAGGCTCATCTTTATGTATACAATCGCTAAAGCGGCAATGGGCAACAGCCAGGAGTTTTCTGGCTTCTGGGAAATAGTGAATTAGTTCTTCAGGGCTACAATCTAAATCAGGTTGATTAAAACCGGGAGTATCTGCTAATAAACCACCTGCCGGCATTTCAAATAATTCTACATGACGGGTGGTATGACGACCACGGGCTAATTTACCGGAAACTTCCCCTACCCGCAGGTTAGCGTCGGGAATCAAAGCATTAATCAAGCTGGACTTTCCCACACCAGAAGGACCTGCAATCACAGTAATTTTATCCTGTAAATATGTGGCTATTTGATTGATATTAAGGTGATTCTGAACGCTAATAAATAAAGGTTGATAGCCCCAAGCCAGGAGACGGTCATTAATTTGTTGTTTTTCCTGGAGGGAAATTAAATCACACTTATTTAAACATAGTAGTACATCAACACCAGTAGACTCAGCTTTGATTAAAAATCTACTTAATTGTACAGGTTCTAAAGGAGGATCAGCAACAGCAAACACCAGGAGAATTTGATTGACATTAGCGATCGCTGGGCGATTTAATTGACTATGACGCGGTAAAACTTCACTAACAGCCCCCCGTCCATCAGTCCAATCAGGTTCTTCGACGATGACGCGATCGCCCACCATCACCTGTTGACCAATCTTTTTTAAGCGCGTTCTTCGGGTACAGAGAAGGATAGGGGAAGAAGGGGACAGGTGACAGGGAACAGGTGACAGCGAAGAAGGGGAAGAAGAACTTTCTATTATTTCTGAACTCCTGACTCCTGACTCCTGACTCCTGACTCCTTCTTCTTCATCCATCTGTACTCGATAAAAATTCGCCTGTACAGCTAACACCGTACCCAATAACTGTTTAGTAGAAATATTTTCCCCTGTCATGCCACAGTAACCGGACGACGGATAACCAGGGAAAAATAGCCAGTACAATCTGTAATTTGTTCCACTTGATAACCAGCCATTGTTAGACTATCAGGAACTTGTTCTATCGGTTCACCCGGATCTAACCAGACTTCCAACAAATCGCCAGGAGGCATCTTTTCCAGAAATAATTTTGTCCGCACAAAATTAATCGGGCAAGGAGTCCCACGCAAATCCAGTTGAGCGTCAGGGGTTAATATCAAAGAGCCACTCATGACTTAAATAAGTTTCCTATGAATCCGTCGAAACCACCTTTACCTGTCCTGTCTCCCTTAATTTTAGCTAGTTTCTCTAGCAATTCCCGTTCCTCTGGGATGATCTTCGTGGGGATATCAATTAACACCGTCAACAGATGATCACCGCGACTCACAGGATTACCCAGACGGGGAACACCACGATTTTCTAATTTCATCACTGTATTCGGTTGAGTGCCGGCGGGAATAATCAACTCCACTGGACCATCTACTGTATTTACCTCTATCCGGCAACCTAAAATCGCTTGTAAGTAGCTAATTTTAATTTCCGAGTTAACATTAATGCCCTCTCGATGAAATTCTTCATCTTCATTTACAAACAAATAGACATATAAATCACCAGGAGGACCACTGCGTTGACCCGCATCTCCTTCTTGGGAAATCCGTAGTCTCGTGCCATTGTCTACACCAGCGGGAACATTGATTTTGAGTTTCTTTGTAACCTGATTTGCGCCCTTACCATCACAAGCATCACATTTATCTTCTACAACCGTTCCTGAGCCATCACAGGTGGGACAAGTTGACACTTGGGTAAAACTACCAAATGGCGTTCTTGTTACCCTTCTAACTTGACCTGAACCACTACAAGTGCTGCAAGTCCGAGGACGAGTTCCTGATTTAGCACCAGAACCATTACAAACTTCACAAGTTTCTAAATGGGAAATACGAATTTCCTTTTCCCCACCAAATACCGCTTCCCGAAAATCTAATTTCAGGTCTAGACGCAGATCATCACCCCGCACTGGTCCACCACGCCGTCTTTGTTGGGGTTGTCCACCTGGAGCCCCAGCAAAGCCGCTGAAAATACTTTCAAAGATATCGGCAAAACCACCCATATCTCCCATATCTTGGAAACCAGCGCCAGCCGCAGCCGCACCGGAAACACCAGCTTCACCAAAGCGGTCGTAACGAGCGCGAACCTCCGGCTCTGATAGCACTTCGTAGGCGCGGTTAATTTCTTTGAATCGTTCCTCTGCCCCAGATTCTTTATTCACATCTGGGTGATATTTTCGGGCTAGGCGGCGATAAGCCTGTTTAATCTCTTCTTTGTCGGCGTCACGAGAGACACCCAGGGTTTCATAATAGTCTCGGGCCATATAGCAAGGTTAAGAATTATAAGGAAGCAGAAGTACGGAAAACAGTAACTAATAGGTTTAAGGTAACACTTTAACAAGAATACAGAAATTTAGGAATGCCAATAGCGTGGGGTCACGCTAAGTCATGCTCTTTAGTTTAATTTTTGTTAATAATTAATTTTACCAATATTTTTTTGCTAGTGTTTGCTCTCACCGATGATTAATCTTTTATTATTGTGCTATTCAGATGTCGAAAAACCCACCTCTTGATTATAGGAACTAGCCGTACCATTAAATGTGGAAAACCCGACCTATACTTTTAGTTCTATCTGTGATACAAGCTCTTGTGTTCCCTGGTAGATGAAGAAAATATATCCTTGCTTCTCTAAATGACTACTTGAGAAACACATTTCTTTACAGTAAATTCATACAAGTATTAAATAGATTAGGAGGTCTATTCTTCGGTAAGATTTATTTGCGTGGCAGCTTCTGATTTTAAATCTTCATTATCAACCTGGTTGTAAACATTTGTACCAATAGCAAAGATAGTTTGCTGGAAATCCTCTAAAAGGGTCTTAAACTGTGTGGGGGACATATTCGGATTGTTCATTGCCCTTTGCAATTGTTCAACTTTCTGATTAGCCAAAGCTATCAACTGCTCACTGACTAAATTGGCATTATCCCGTAATGTTGAAGCATAAGTAAACAAGAGATTATTCGCTTGGTTTTTGAGTTCCACCAGTTCTTTACGTCTTTGATCTTCTCCGGAAAATAACTCAGCTTGTTGCCGCATTTGCTCAATTTCGTTGTTACTTAAACCGCCTGTACTTGTAATCCGAATACTTTGTTCTCTACCTGTACCTTTATCTTGAGCCGCAACTTTGAGAATGCCATTCACATCAATTTCAAAAGCCACTTCAATTTGGGGAATGCCGCGAGGAGCAGGAGGAATCCCACTGAGGAGAAACTGCCCTAGACTTTTGTTATCCTTGGCCATGGAGCGTTCTCCTTGGAGGACATGGACTTCTACGGAGGTTTGACCATCAACGGCTGTAGAAAATATTTGAGCTTTGCTAGTGGGAATAGTGGTATTCCGGTCAATAATTTTGGTGAATACTTCTCCTAGTGTTTCAATCCCTAAAGATAGAGGTGTGACATCTAACAGTAATAGGGCATTTAATTCTCCTCCCAAAACTCCGGCTTGGATAGCTGCACCTAGTGCTACTGCTTCATCAGGGTTGACGGAATGATCTGGGATTTTGCCATTGAAAAATTTGATCAGGGCGTTTTGAACAGCAGGAATGCGGGTAGAACCTCCTACTAAAATAATCTTATCTATATTCTGCGGTTTGACTTCTGCATCTTTGAGGGCTTGCATCATTGGGGCGATAGTCTCCTTGATTAAACTCCCTGTTAGTTCTTCAAATTGAGAACGACTGAGTTCCATTTCCAGATGCTTTGGTCCAGTAGCATCAGCAGTGATAAATGGCAGGTTAATAGACGTAATAACCATGCTAGATAGTTCAACTTTGGCTTTTTCCGCGGCTTCTCGCACGCGTTGGAGTGCCATTTTGTCTTGGGTAATGTCTATTTTCTCTTCTGCTAGGAATCGCTCTACCATCCAGCAAACAATGGCATTATCAAAGTCGTCTCCGCCGAGATGATTATTACCACAGGTGGCTTTAACTTCAAAAACTCCATCTCCTAGTTGGAGAATAGATACGTCAAATGTCCCCCCTCCTAAGTCAAATACTAAAATTAATTGCTCTTGATCTTGTTTGTCTAGACCGAAGGCTAGGGCGGCGGCGGTGGGTTCGTTGATAATTCTTAATACTTCTAGTCCAGCAATAGTACCTGCATCTTTTGTGGCTTGTCTTTGGGCATCTGTAAAATATGCTGGTACGGTAATTACGGCTTTTGTCACTTTGTCACCTAAGAAATTTTCCGCGTCTTCCTTGAGTTTTTTCAAGACCATAGCGGATATTTCTTGGGGTGTGTAATTTTGTCCGCGAATTTGGACATCAACGGTATTATCTTTTCCTTTGATGCAATTATAAGGGACGCGACCGCGCTCTAATTCTGTATCTTCCCAGCGACGACCGATAAATCTTTTAATACTGTAGATTGTGTTTTCGGCATTAGTTATAGTTTGTCGCTTTGCTAATTGTCCGATGAGGCGATCTTTCCCTTTACCAAAGGCTACAATGCTAGGGGTAGTGCGTCCACCTTCGGAGTTGGCAATTACTTTTGGTCGCCCAGATTCCAAAACAGCCACACAACTATTCGTAGTCCCTAAGTCAATCCCAATAACTTTTCCCATACTTGAATTACTTTTAATAAAATACTCCACCGTAATTATTCACAAGCGGTTGTGTTTTAGCTAAATAGGTTGCCGTTAAAAATTGTCGTTATGACAAGGGAACAGGGAATTTCAGAAAAGGTTTTGAGCAACTTTACTTGTCCTTACATATTACTCTTCGAGAAGCCGCTCCACGTCTACGGTTTTTTTCCGTTCACCTACTTACAGGCAATAAATTTATGCAACCTTTATGCAAACTTTATGAAAAACACATTTATTATAGGCGATCGCACACACAGAGTCCACAGTTTTAAAAATTAGTATTACAAACAAGGGAATAGGGAACAGATACAGGGAAGAGATACAGAACTTTCCGGTGTTATGAGGTACATACCCAGCGGACATACTATGGTTAACGCCACGTCGCGCTATCGCCAAGTGTTACAGTGAGCTGGCGATGCCCTGAGCTTGTCGAAGGGTCGAACTGCTCAGTACAAGTCTTGCCCGCTATATACGTACCTCATGAAACTGGAAAGTTCTGTAAGTAAGTATCAACAACCTTATAGCGGTTATTGGTTGGGTGAAATACAAGAACCCCAACCCCCTACTTGCTTGCAGGGAGGGGGGCTTATGACTGTATCTCATTTAAGTGCATACCGCTATATGCTGTTCATGTTAACCGTTATCTTGGCTAGACAAATCTTCTGATTCTAAAGATATATATTCTCTGGGAGCAGCTACTTTCACCATGGCATGGCGGAGGACACGCTCACCAAAATAGTAGCCGCGAACTAACTCTTCTAAAACTGTTCCTTCTGGATGTTCATCTGTCGGTTCTCGCATGACGGCTTCATGCAAATTCGGGTCAAATTCTTGACCTTCAGGACGCATGGGTGCTACACCTAGACGTTTTAGACAATCTACCAACTGTTTGTAAACCCCTTGATAACTCTTATGAATTGTCATTTCACCATCACCTTGGGGTTTGAGGTGCGCTCGCGCTCGCTCAAAATTATCTACAACAGGTAGCAATTCTGTAATTGTATTTCGCTTTACCTGTAAGTCAATTTCTTCTTTTTCTTTGGCAGTTCGTTTGCGATAATTCTCAAAATCTGCGGCAATTCGCATATACTGAGTGCTACGGTCTTCTAGTTGGGTTTTGAGCGTTTCAATTTGTTGATTTAACTCTGCTAAAACAGCGATATCTACTTCAATAGGGTTGGCTGTAGCATCACCATGTTCTTCAGTGAGTATGTTATCTCCCTGTTCATTTATTTGGTTTGCTACTTGCTCATTAACCTCGCTGCTAGATTCATTGGAGTTAATTTCGGACGGGGAGTCACTTTTCATAAGAATATGTGGTATGTGGTAAATTCAGTCACTTAAGTGCTGAGAGGAATGGTTTGAGGTAAACTTAGGTGTGTTCGGTGACTTTAGCAACTGCTGGCTATATCTTGAGTTGATTAGCCTAATTCCTGGCTTATATAGTGTACCTGTTTATTTTCGTTTACTATTATTTACTCATTCCAGATGCTTTTAACAGCAGAAATTTAACGATCATTCAGCTAGTAAGCTAATTTTGGGTTTAAATCCCCCTTTTCAACAACCCGCTGACGACGGACTGCTCTTTTAATTACCAATATTTTGGCAGGAAGTGATACCACTAAGCTGTCACGCATCTAGTTTTTGAACCCAATCTGGGCTATAGGCGGGTTTCTACCTCCAAATTATACATGAATGAAATTTCATACAGAATGAGAATTATCTGCCACAGTATGGGAATACTTAAAAAAGAGGTTTCTCTACCCTAACCCAATTGCTTATGACTTACTCATCACCACAACGGCGTAGCACTGCGCTGACTACAAGAACTGAGTTTTCGCCTTTCGTTAATAAATTAGTAGCGTCTGGCTATGTCAATAATGAACAAATGAAGCAGGCTGTAATTGCCAGCCGCAAGTCCGGTAAACCACTGACAGAAGTATTAGAATCAATTACTGAGCGAAAATTATCACCTGAGTTTGTCACCGAATACAAAAAACAACATTTATTTGAACTCACAATTTTATACGGCGTTGAGTCTCTTGATCCCGCAATCTACGAAATTGATCCAACAAACGTGGGGAATTTAATTCAAACCCTCATTCCTATTGATATCTGTCGTCGGCATCAGTTAATCCCATTGTCAAGAAATGATAACCAAAGCCCACCTTATGTGTTGGTGGCTATGGTTGATCCAGATAATTTAGATGCTTATGATGATATTAATCGGATTTTGCGTTCCCAAGGCTTGTCTTTTCAACGCAGGGTAATTACCCAGAAAGATTATCAGGACATCATTAACAAATTTTTAAATGAACAAGCAGCACGCCAAAAGACATTAGAGCAGCAAAAAAATTATGATGTCAAGGGTGATTTAGACAATCTAGAAACTCTGGACATAGATGAAAGTAGTGATAATGATGTTGATTTAGATAATGCTATGAAGGGTGCTGATCAGGCACCAATCATTAAACTTGTGAATCGGATTTTGTTGAAGGCTTTAAATGAGGGTGTTTCGGATATTCACATTGAACCGCAGGAAGAATATTTACGGATTCGTTTCCGTAAGGATGGGATATTACGTGAGGCATTTGATAATATGCCGAAAAAAATTATCCCAGCGGTAACAGCCCGATTTAAAATTATTTCTAACCTGGACATTGCTGAAAGACGGTTACCTCAAGATGGCCGGATTCGCCGGATATTTGCCGGAAGAAAGGTGGATTTCCGGGTAAATACTCTACCTAGTCGCTATGGAGAAAAGGTTGTTTTACGGATTTTAGATAACACTGGAACTCAATTAGGTTTGGATAAGTTAATTACTGACCCAGAAACCTTAAATATTGTTAAGGATATGGTTAGTAAGCCATTCGGGTTGATTTTAGTGACCGGACCAACTGGTTCGGGTAAAACTACTTCGTTGTATTCGGCACTATCAGAAAAGAATGATCCGGGGATTAATATCAGTACAGTAGAAGATCCAATTGAGTATAGTTTACCGGGGATTACTCAAGTACAGGTAATTCGGGAAAAGGGGTTGGATTTCTCGACGGCCTTGCGGGCTTTCTTGCGTCAAGATCCAGATGTGTTGCTGGTGGGGGAAACACGGGATCGGGAAACTGCGAAAACGGCGATTGAGGCAGCATTAACCGGTCACTTGGTATTAACTACTTTACACACTAATGATGCGCCAGGAGCGATCGCTCGCTTGGGAGAAATGGGTATTGAACCTTTCAAGATTTCCAGTTCCTTAATTGGTGTTTTAGCACAACGTCTAGTTCGTTGTGTCTGTTCTGAATGTCGTATAGCATACACTCCGACCATTGAAGAACTAGCTCGCTATGGTCTATCCGTTTCCCAAGAAGCTCAGGTAACTTTCTACAAAGCCAATACTATCCCACCAGAAGAAATAGCCAGCCATAAAAATCTTTGTCAAAAATGTGGTGGTGTTGGCTACAACGGGCGTTGTGGGGTTTATGAAGTAATGCGGATGACTGAAGAATTACAAACTCTGATCAACAAGGAAGCACCTACAAAAAGGATTAAAGAAGTAGCTGTTGAAGAGGGGATGAAAACCTTACTAGCTTACAGTTTGGACTTAGTTCGTCAAGGAACAACTACCTTAGAAGAAGTAGAGCGAGTAACACTTACAGATGACGGTTTAGAGGCTGAATTAAAAGCTAAACGCAAAAGTGGTCTGACTTGTCTGACTTGTAGTGGGGAATTACAACCAGAATGGTTAGATTGTCCTTACTGTATGACACCTCGCTTTACAGATTAGCCGCACATTTTGAATTGAGAGTTTTAAGTTTTTTATTGTTAATTAATGGGAGCGAAATCAGACTATGGAAATGATGATTGAAGACTTGATGGAAGAACTAATTACTAGAGGTGGGTCAGACTTGCACCTATCCGCTGGATTGCCTCCCTATTTTCGGATTAGTGGACATCTGACACCTATTGGTGAACACATATTGACGGCTGATGAATGTCAAAGGCTAATTTTCAGTATGCTCAATAACACTCAGCGCAAAACTTTAGAGCAAACATGGGAATTAGATTGTTCTTACGGTGTCAAAGGATTAGCTAGGTTCCGGGTGAATGTCTATAAAGAACGTGGTGCTTATGCTGCTTGTTTACGAGCATTAAGTTCTAAAATTCCTAACTTTGAAAAATTAGGTTTGCCAGATATAGTCCGGGAAATGATGGAAAAACCTAGAGGACTAATTCTAGTCACAGGTCCAACTGGTTCTGGTAAGACTACTACCCTAGCGGCAATGATTGACTTAATTAACCGCACTAGGGCAGAACATATTTTAACAGTTGAAGACCCTGTGGAATTTGTTTATGAACCAATCAAAAGTCTAGTTCACCAACGCCAATTAGGAGAAGATACGAAGAGTTTTGCTAATGCTTTAAAAGCAGCTTTACGAGAAGATCCCGATATTATTATGGTAGGAGAAATGCGGGACTTGGAAACCATTATGTTGGCGATTTCCGCCGCAGAAACAGGTCACTTGGTACTTGGTACACTACATACAAGTTCTGCCGCACAAACCGTTGACCGGATCATTGACGTTTTTTCCTCAGAAAAACAAACTCAGGTGCGGGTGCAGTTGTCTAACTCCTTAGTCGCAGTTTTTAGTCAGACTTTAGTACCTAAGAAAAATGTCAATTCAGGTGAATATGGGCGAGTAATGGCTCAAGAAATTATGATTATCACTCCCGCTATTTCTAACTTAATTCGGGAAGGAAAAACAGCACAAATTTACTCAGCTATTCAGACGGGTGGTAAGTTGGGAATGCAAACTCTAGAAAAAGTTTTAGCTGATTTGTACAAAGCTGGAACTATTTCTTTTGAAGCAGCAATATCTAAAACTTCTAAACCAGATGAAGTCCAGCGTCTAATTGGTGAAACAGCCCCAGTAGGAGCTAAATTACGTTAACAGGCAGGGGGCATGGGGCAGGGGGAATATTTCTTCCCAATGACAACTGACAACTGTACGGGCGAAGCATTTGGAGAACTATTTTTGGCAATGACCGATAATTTATCTTCCAAATGCTTCGCCCCTACTGACAACTGTACGGGCGAAGCATTTGGAGAACTATTTTTGGCAATGACCGATAATTTATCTTCCAAATGCTTCGCCCCTACTAACAACTGACAAATTCTAAAATTTTAAATAAATATTATGCCTACCTACGTTGCTCGTATTCGTGATTCTCAAGGAAAATCCAGGACTGAAAAATTTACCGCTGATTCCTTGACTGATGCCCGCAGTAATATTAGAAATCAAGGTTTTGTTATTCAAGATTTAAAAGAATCTCAAAACTTGGCTTCTCGGTTCGATATCCAAAAGATTCAGAATTCCTTTGTCAAGGTTTCTGTTAAAGATAAAGCAATTTTTTCCCGTCAATTTGCTGCTTTAGTAGATGCGGGTGTAGCCATAGTCAGAGGCTTGACTGTACTTTCTGAGCAATGTAGTAATCCTAAACTTAAAGCTGCTTTAGTAGAAATTTGTGGCGATGTTAAGACTGGAATTAACCTCTCAGATTCCATGCGTAAACATCCTGAGTGTTTTGATGGTTTGTATGTGAGTATGGTACAAGCTGGCGAAATTGGGGGTGTGTTGGATGAAGTCTTAAATCGTCTAGCTAAATTATTAGAAGATATGGCAAGATTACAGAATCAAATTAAATCAGCTATGTCTTATCCAGTGGTTGTGGGTTTTTTAGCAACTGCTATCTTTGTGGGCATGACAGTTTTTCTGATTCCAATTTTCGCAGATATTTTTGTATCCATAGGAGCAGAATTACCACCACTTACATTATTCTTAATGACCTGTAGTCAAGTCTTACGAAGCTATTGGTCTTTGTTGGTTATTGGGATTTTATTTGTATTATGGTTTCTTTATAAGCAGTATTACAAAACCCCTGTTGGTAGGTTACAGATTGATGGTATTGCCCTAAAGCTACCTTTATTTGGTGATTTGATTCAAAAATCTGCTATTGCCCGTTTTAGTCGGACTTTTGGTTCATTGACTCGCTCTGGAGTCCCGATTTTAACTTGTTTAGAAATTGTGCGAGATACATCAGGAAACCAGGTTATTGCTAATGCCATTGACGCTGCCCGTGAAGAGGTTCAACAAGGGGGGATGATTAGTGTTGCTTTGCTCACAGAAAACGTTTTTCCAGCTATGGCAATTCAGATGATGAGTATTGGTGAAGAAACGGGACAACTAGATGCAATGTTAATGAAAGTTGCCGATTTTTATGAAGATGAAGTAGAACAGGCAGTTAAATCACTCACCAGTATTTTAGAACCAGTAATGATTGTGGTAGTGGGGGGAATGGTGGGGACAATTTTGCTGGCTATGTATTTGCCGATGTTCAAAGTATATGACAATATCGGTTAAGGAAAGGTCGCCAGAAAGTATTTGAAAAGTTTCCTGCGATTATAAATCGCTACTACACAAGCAAAGTCCACCTAACACAAAATTAAGGTTTTCCAACCCACGCAGGTGGTCACTGAGCAGTTCGACAAGCTCACTGTAACACTTGTCGATAGCGTAGCGTGGCGTTAGCCATAGTGTGGGTTTCGCCTGTGTAGCCGCGACTTTTAGTCGCTAGGGGTATAATAAATTAGACTTTTCAAACACCCCCTTAGAGAAAGAAGCAGCCGCAGGGAGTAGATGGTAGATTTCTCCAACTGACAACCGACCTAAGTAGGTTGGCGTTGAAAATTGTCGTTATAGCAAGGCAAGAGGCAAGAGTAAAGAGTAAAGAAGTTTTCAGCGATTTTACGTTTCTTTACACAGTTTGGTTTTATTGTGTTCACCTACTTATTTCACAAATTTAGGCATGATTTCCGCAGCCGTGAATAAGCCAGAAATGCCGCGTTGATGCAATTCCTGAGCGGCTTTGAGATAACCAAAGGCAGGACCACAGACATTAGCGGCCATGCTAGTTTCATCGCCTAATGTAAAGGTGTGAGTGGATATCTTCCCCTCAAAGGTACGTCCTGTAATTTTCACATTGGTACTTAGGGGCTTTTTAGAGTTGCGGGTATCAACAACACCACCAACTGTGACTCTATCCCGTGAACAAATTCCCGCGACTTCTAGCATGACATCATCGGCGTGTTCCATATTTACCAAAGTTAACACACCATTAGTTTGATCGAGTAATGCTTCTACTTCTGCGTCAGTCATGGCTCTAGCGGCTTCTACACTATAACCTGGCATATGACCAATATCTTCCCGAACAGTGGCGCGGTAGGCTTCCCAGTTAGCAATTCCCACACCAAAGGTAATTTCCACGTTGTGAATTTCGGCGTAACTTTGGGCAGCTAAAGCGGCGGCGGCGGTTAACAGTCCAGGAGTAGCACCACAGCCAGTCATGTATGTAATTCCCGCTGCTTGCAGTTCGTCTTTCATGGCCAGGAGTTGTTCGACTGCACTGGTGCGTTTAATGGCATCCACTAGGACACCGCGCCAACCTGCTTTAATAAACTCTTTGGCTACCGAGGGAATAAAGTCATTAGGAAGGTTGGGTAAAGCCAGAAAATAACCATCTACAGGTTGACCGGTGGCGATTAAATCCTGAATACTGCTATTGCTTAATGTCCCAACTGGTTCTAAATAACCGACTGTCCCTTGATTTTGGTAAGTGGTAATACAAGCTTGGGTATTTAAGCCTTGGGTGGAATAAGCGTAGCCCTTTTGGTCTGCGGCTGCAACTAAGATCATTTCTCGTTTGCTGACGAGGAGTTTTGCTGCTGCTTGTCCGAGTCCACCAAATCCCAGAACTCCGACGCGAATAGGTTGGTTTGTTGGTTGTGTGTTCATAGTTAGTTTAGTAAGGTGGCATAAACCTAAATTTTCAGATAAAACCACTATTATATCAATACCTTTACCAAATTGAAAAAAATATTGATTTATAGATTGGGTTGTGGAACGTTTACAAAGCAATAGCATGAAACCCAACACAGCAGAAAAATGGCCAAGGTATTGAGGGTTAATTATGCTTGATTTACATTTTTTCGGCAATAATTACCAATTGTGAAAGTGAGATTACGGAATGTGGGATATAGGTAGTTCACTTAGTTTCCATCCAATTATCCCCCGCATGAATATCAACGACTAAAGGAACAGATAAAGAAACAGCATTTTCCATTACCGACTTAATTTGTGGTTGCAATTGGGACCACTCTTGGGGAGGAACTTCAAAGACTAATTCATCATGAACTTGTAACAATAACCGCGCTTGATAGTTCTTCAGAACTTCATGTAATTGCACCATTGCTATTTTGATAATATCCGCACTAGAACCTTGAATTGGTGCATTGGCAGCAGAACGGAGTAACCCAGCATCATATTGACCTAAATTCTTTAATTTCTGCAAATTAATATCTTCTAACTTACTACCTTTTAACTGCCGTAAACTATTACTAGTAAACTCAAAATAACGTCGTCTACCCAAAATAGTTTCCACATAACCATAAGCAATAGCTTCTTTTTTCACTTTCTCCAAATATGCAAAAACATTAGCGTATCTTTCATTAAATCGCTCAATAAACAATTTCGCATCTATCGGATTTATTCCCGTTTCTCTGGCAAACTTTTGCGCTCCCATACCATAAATTACCCCAAAATTAATCGTCTTCGCAAAACGTCTTTCATCTGAACTAATATCTTCTTTCTCAAAGACTAATTTTGCCGTTACAGTATGAATATCTTCATTTTGCTGATAGGCTTGAATTAATACAGGTTCTTGACTCAAATGCGCCAAAATCCTTAACTCAATTTGTGAGTAATCAGCAGCTACCATTAACCAACCTGATTCCGGTAAAAACGCCTTTCTAATTTGTCGGCTAAAAGCAGTCCGAATGGGGATATTTTGTAAATTGGGATGAGAAGAAGATAACCTACCCGTAGAAGTTGCAGTTTGGTTAAAATCAGTATGTAATCTTTGGCTTTTGGGATGTACCAAAGCTGGTAAAGCATCTACATAGGTAGATTTTAATTTTGATAAAGTCCGATTTTCAATAATCGCTTCTACAAAACCAGTATTATCAACTTCTTGAAGTTTTTCTAAAGTTACAGCGTCTGTAGAATAACCAGTTTGAATTTTGCGAGAATATTTCGTACTTAAACCTAATTTCTCAAAGAGAATATGACTCAGTTGTTTAGGAGAACCTAAATTAAATTTTTCCCCAGCAATTTCGGTAGCTGTTATTTCTAACCTTGCTAATTCTATTTCCAACTGCTGTGAAAGTTCTTTGAGATAAGCTGAATTAATGCGAACTCCTGTATATTCAAGTTCCGCTAAAACTGCTTCTAACGGTTGTTCAACTTCATTCAACAGTTTATATAAAGTTGGCGTTTCTGCTAACTTCTCCCGTAATTTTGGTACTAAGCCAAATGTGGAATAAACGTCCATTCCGCAATAATCAGCAACCGCAGAAATACTAATATCAGCAATAGTTTTCCCTTTGGGAACTAAATCTCCATAACTTTTTCCACTTAATCCCAAATATCGCAAAGATAAATCAGTTAAATTATGACTGCTATCGGGATTAATCAAATAACTGGCTAACATAGTATCAAACACCACTCCAGCCAAATTAATGCCTTGACACCGCAGAATTAACCGATCAAATTTAGCATTTTGTAAAGCTTTGGGATAATCAGCACTTTCCAAAATTGGCCGCAGTGCTGCTAATACCAAATCTCGATTTAAATTATCACCGTTTTTATGACCAATAGGAATATAAGCAAGTTCATTTGGTTCTGTTCCCCAACAGCAACCAATTCCCACTAAATCTGCATCTCGTGGTTCTAGTGCAGTAGTTTCTGTATCCCAAGAAACGGGTATTTCTGAATTTGTGAACTTTCTTAAAAGTTCTACCAATTCCGTTAATTTAGCTTCTGTATTAATAATGCGTGGTTGAATTGGTGAAGCATTTTGTTTTATTTCTTGTGCTGTGTCTTCTGCACTAAAAAACCACAAATCATCCTCTGTTTCGGCGATTATTTCCGATACTTTATTTTCTACAACTTCTCCACCAAACTTTAGTTGAATCTCATTAATTGTCTCTAAAAATCTTTTAAATTCTAATTTCTCTAAAATTGGGATGAGTAAGCTATTATCAAAACCTGTTAATTGACAATCTTCCCAATCAATTTCTAAAGGAACATCACAAACTATCTTGGCTAAATAGCGAGATTTTTCCGCGTCTTCTTTACCAGTAATTAGTTTTTTCTGAGTTGCACCTTTAATATCATCTATAGCTGCATAAATTTCTTCCAGGGAATTATAAGTATTTAATAGTTGTACTGCTGTCTTTTCACCAATTCCTTTTACTCCCGGAATATTATCTGATTTATCACCACATAAGGCTTTAAAATCAACAACTTGTGTCGGGAATACTCCTAATTTTTCTTTAACTTCTTCTGCTTTAAATTCAGCAATACTATTTGTAGAACGTTTTAAAGCTTCTGGAGTAAAATTTAAAACTGTAATTTCTTTATCAGCATCAATTAATTGAAATAAATCTCTATCCCCAGAAAGTATTTTAACTCGATACCCAGACGCTGCGGCTTTTTGTGCTAATGTTCCCAATACATCATCTGCTTCATAACCAGGTGCAGTAAGTATAGGCAAATTCAAGCTTTGCAGTAACTCATAGAGATTTTCTAAATCGGGAATAAAGTCTTCTGGAGTTTCTGCACGTCCAGCTTTATAAGTATCATCAGCTTGATGACGAAAAGTAGGTGAACCCAAATCAAAAGCCACAGCTACTGCTTGGGGCTGTTGTGTAGCGATTACCTCTAACAAACATTTAAAAAAACCAAAACAAACACTGGTAGGAATGCCAGCTTTTGTACGAAGTCCACCATCTCTACCTTTAGCAAAAGCAAAATAGGAACGAAAAGCTAGTGAGTGTCCATCAATTAAGATGAATGTAGGCTTGTTGATAACTGAAGAATTAAAAGTCAACTGCTTAACCGAATTGGGAAACTATAATCTATTTTAATTTTTTTTATGCGTTATGTTGAAGAAGCTAAGTCACCATTTTTTGATCCAGTTATGCTTTGTTGAAAGCTCTTCATCTCTATGTTCCAGGTATCGCTCCCCCAATCGCTTCAGAAAAACCTACCCTTCACTGCTCTTGCGCCCATGCAAGATGTGACAAACCTGTGGTTCATGAAAGTTATTGCCCACTACGGCAGTCCTGACTACTTCTTTACCGAGTATTTCCGCGTCAATGATACCTCACGGCTCAATTCTAAAATTCTGGCAGCAATTACCGAAAATGATACCGGTCGCCCTGTTTTTGCACAAATGATTGGCGAAAGTATTCCCGATTTAGTGAGAACAGCAAAGGAACTCTGCAAATATAATATCGCGGGAGTAGATTTAAACATGGGCTGTCCCGCGCCGAGAATCTATCGCAAAAATGTTGGCGGTGGATTGCTGAGAGAACCGGAAAAAGTCGAGCGGATTTTGGGAGAACTGCGTGCTGCTGTGAATGATAAACCTTTAACCGTGAAGATGCGTGTAGGCTTTGAAAATACAGATAACTTTTCCGAAATTCTCGATATAATCAATCGCCACAATATTGATTTGCTCAGTTTACATGGTCGCACGGTGAAAGATATGTATCACGGGGAAGTTAAGTATGATTTGATTGCGGAAGCGGTAAGACGGGTAGATTGTCCAGTGCTTGCCAATGGTAATATCAATTCGGCGACAACTGCCCTGGAAGTGCTTTCGCAAACCGGTGCAGCGGGTGTGATGGTGGGACGCTGGGCAATTGGCAATCCTTGGCTGTTTAATCAAATTCGCCAGGCTTTGCGAGGAGAACAGATCACACCTGTTCCTTTAGCAGATGTACGCAATTATATTGATCGTTTATGTCAAACTCCCACAGCCTCAACTATGCCAGAGCGAGCGCGGGTAGGTTACCTGAAAATGTTCCTTAACTACATTGCTTTAAGTGTTGACACTGAAGGTAATTTCCTGCGGCTGATGAGACGGGCGCAGACTGAGGTAGAACTGTTTAACCTCTGCGATCTCGTTCTCCTTGCTGATCTGACAAAAACTTTAGCCCTAGCACCCTCTTTGGGCGTGTAATTATGGCAACTATTTAGTTTGGATTTATCAGTACAGCATAGAGACAATACCTTGAGAGTGTCAACTACTCAGTTTCAACTTCAAATTCCTCACCACTGGGAAATTTAGACTTATCAATTTTTAAAGCAGCCTCTTTAATTAAATTTGCTTTTGCACGAGTTTCTAGTATTTCTTGATAATATTCTTCAGGTGTTAACCCATAATCTCTCTTGACATAGGCAATTTTATCTTTAATGCAGTCCTCAATCATTAATTTGACATCAGCGAGATAGTAATCTTCATTGAATGATTTAATATGTATCTTATGAGTTATGGAAGGAACTGCGAGTTTTTTTAGACCTCTTGCTTCTTTTAATACCCGACTCCCTAATAAATTGTCATCAACATCAGAAAAAGTAAAAATTGTTTTGCCTTTTGTATTTCTTTTTAAAGCTGGTTTAAATCCTATAAAAATATCAACTGATGGGAATACATTGGTCAAAAACGAAAAATTATCCATTGTTATTTCCTGCTGGTTTTTGGTAATTGTCTATTCTAATTTTTTTCTCCAGATTTAATATACAACATAGTGATTTAAAGGTTTTATATCCAACCGAAAATTACTCTCGCTTATCATAAAATATTCTGTATGTCAATAGTATATTTGTTCTATATAATTCTTTGGATAATTGCTGTCTAAAAATTCGTCTCGGAACTTGCTGTTAATTTGTAAAGTTTTGTATTATTTTTCGGGATTTATTTCTGTAATAACCATAAATAAAGGCTTTTCAAAATAGCCTTGTCAGTCAATTAGAAAATTGACAAGAATAACCCAATTATGAAATTCTCGATAATTGTAGCAAACTCTCAAAAGTATTGCAAGCTCGTTACTAAATAAAAATTATTCTCAATTAATTCTTAAGAAAATCTAAAGCTGAATTATCATAAGTTATGAATATTAAAACTATTATTGGGTTTCTATAAGTTTTAGTTATATTGTAATTGGAAGTCCCTTAGTTAACAAATTACATTCTTGAGGGATTTCGTTAAGGAATAAATCCTGATTCTGCGGTAATGCGAATCAGTTACTTGCGTTTATACTCAAAACGGCTTGATTGTTTGATTATAAACGTAGGGGTTTAGCTCTTGCTTTACCCCTACACATCTGGGTTCTTTGTCATTTGGCAAAAGTTTAAATCTCACCCGTGTTTAGTATATCAATGAAATGGCTTATCTCTAGGGCAAATTTGGGATGGTGTTGGGTTAAATGAGCTATTTATACCCGTATAATTTTAAACAATACTAAAAACTGGGGAGTTTATGGATACAATGCCTTTAAATCAGAGTCAAGACGAAAAAGATATTAAACTGTTGGTTTTAGATATAGATGGGACAATTGCGGGACAATCCAATACTCTCAGTCATCCTGTCAAGGAAGTGATTGCTGCTGTACAAGCCAAGGGAATTAAGGTAGCTATAGCCACAGGAAGGATGTATTGTTCAGCTTTGCGGTTTCATCAAGAAATTGGCTCTACGCTGCCTTTAGTAGCTTATCAGGGAGCTTGGATTCAAGATCCAAATACTCAGGAAATTCACCGTCATTTATCTGTATCTAGAGAAATTGCCCTGCAACTCCTAGAATACTTTGAACAGCCAGATTTGCGATCGCTCCTCTCAGTTCATTTTTACATCAACGACCAGCTTTATGTGCGAGAAATTACCAAAGAAACGGAAAGTTATCAACAACGCTGTGGTGTGAATGCTATTCCCGTTGGTGATTTACGTCAATTATTAGATCATGAACCCACTAAAATTTTAGCTTTGTGTGATGATACGAGTCTAATTCAACAACTTTTGACTAATTTACGCCATAGATATAAACCCACAGAATTATATATGACAACATCTGTAGCCACCTTCCTAGAAGCAGCTAACACTCATGTTAATAAAGGCAATGCTGTCCGTTATCTAGCTGAAGAAATGCTAGGTTTAGAAAGTCATCATGTCATGACTATCGGTGATAATTTCAATGATGTAGAAATGCTCAGTTATGCTGGCATTAGTGTCGCTATGGGTGACGCACCAGACCAAGTGCAAGCGATCGCTGATTGGGTAGCACCTAGTGTAGAGTTAGATGGTGCAGCCATAGCAATGGAAAAATTCTTACTTAAATAAAAATCCAAAAACAAGAAAAGACACCGACGACTGGCCGTGTTTCGTCTCGGTGTCTTTCCTAATTTCGCTCCTCACACACCTGCGATTGTAGTCGGAGATATTTATTTTGTCAAGAGAATTTCTCAAAGTTTTTGTAAAATTCCGACAAGATAGAAAGATAGATCCCCGACTTCTCAAAGAAGTGGGGGATCTGAATTTTTGAATTTCACATATTAAAGTTCTACAGGTGCGACAATCCCCAATTTGTCTTCTAACACAGACCTTAAAACCAATTGAGTCGCTATCAGCAATCCTAATCTTGCTTGAGCTAATTCTGGATCATGAATTTTCACTTCCCCCCAAATCCGACAATTACACCAAAACCGCTCAAAAGCTTGACTCAAATTCTCACCTGCTTTTGACCAGTTAATGGAACTACCACTATCAGCACAAACCAAATCATCTACCACTTTGACTAATTGGTAAATCAGAAAACTCTCATCAGCGTGATTAATGCGAAGTTTTTGATCACAATTAAGCCAAGATATAGCGTTTACAGATACAAAACCTTTAATATTTGTTCTATCAAGTTCAATTAATCCTTCCTTTTCTGCTATACACAACAAAGAACAGCATCGTGAATGAGCGTATTGAATTTTAAAAATTGTTAATGAGTTGGTTAATTGGCGATTAGGAACAGAAATTTTACTTTTTGCCTGTTCACTTTGTTCTAGTGAGCATTCCTCATTTCCGCTGACAGTGAGACAGTGTAACCAAGCCGCTAAGGTAGAGTCAACGAGTTCTATATGAATCCAACCGGGGGGAACTACTTTAACGTTAAATAAACTAGCACTATTTCGGGATAAATGCTCAACAATCGCCTGAGCAATTTCCATCGCTGGTGAATTCTGAGATTTTGATATGCTCATAGCCATACCAGAGATATATAAAATTTTCTGATTATATCCTCCCTGATAGAGAGGAACTTTTTTCCCTTTTATGCTTGTAATTTCCCCACTATTGGTAAAAATACTGAAGAAAGACACTAAATATCCAGTTATTAAATGCTCAATTGCTTTATTTTGAGCTAAAAGTAGTCTATAACACACGTATTTCTTTGTAAAAAATTTATGGTGTGCATCATTTTATCCTGTTCCATCTATCTTCAGACAGAAGTTTAGTCTATGTAAGGAAAAATGAGAGTAGGATAAAATTTGATGAATAATGTATAAAAAATGGGTAATCTTTACTACCCTTGTTGTACAGTAGGAAGTATAAGAAAAAATAGAGAGCAATTTAGCTTTCTATCCCATTGGAGGGCTGACGCTGTTAGGCGTTATGCCTACCCCGTTAACACAAAGACACTCCTTGCACTTTTCTTATCACGTCTTTGTTCTCAGCCAAACACTCTTTGTTACCTATGCAATCTCAATCCTCCTTTTCCGAAGCTTCACGTCCTTTCTTAACTTGGCAGCGAATCCTTGACTGGGCCCAAGAACACTACCGCTGCCGCACCTTCAGTAAAGATGAGCGAATTCCAGCTAGACCTGGTTTGCTCTATTTAGTCCAAAGAGGTGCTATTCGCATGGTAGGAACTGCCCAAGTCAGTGCTACTGCTAGTCAGTTAACATCTAGACGGATTAACAGAACTCCAGAAGAAGCTTTCTTGGGTTTTGTGGGAGCAGGTCAACCTTTTGAAATTGTTGCTCAATCTCCATTTACACTCCAGTCCTACGCCCACGTTGACCAAACAGCAGTGCTGTGGATGTACTGGCATGACCTAGACAACTGGCCTCACTTCCGCCGTGAAGTTATGGATGCTTTTAGATATCAGCACCAGCGCAAGTTGCTATGGTTGAGTGCTTTAGGACAACGTCGGACAATTGACAGACTCTTAGGATTTCTCACCCTACTGATTGAGGAATATGGAGAGCCTTCAATGAGCGAAACTGATCCTGATGTCATTCGTGGTTATTCCTTGCCCTTCCCCCTCACCCATGCCCAAATAGGCAGCGCCATTGGTTCAACCCGTGTTACTGTCACTCGTTTAATGGGTAAATTACGTCAACGGGGCTTAATCCTGACCCAAGGAGATAATCTGATTTGCCTACCCGCTGAATCTATCAATAGAGTCAGCTAGGATCTAGTTCAAATCTTTAATGAGCAGCAAATTGATAGATGTTGACTGAGAGCTTGCCACTCTCGGACACACCAATGGCAGGTATCAGCGGATTCTAAATAGTCCAAATTGGGTAATTAGTTCTGTGAGCCTGCTCCTCATAATATCTCGCGGTAAGTCGGAAACTCAGGGGCTTTAGCCCTGAGAGTGTCAATTTTACGAATCTGTTTGACCACCACAAACAGATTTTGGGTAATCGGGTATGAAATGAAGATGTCCTGGACAAAATGTTCTCTAGTGCCGCATTTATGATGAAGGCACTCATAACGCTAGATCAGCAAATTGGGGCCACCCACCTGGTTCCAATTATTGATCTCGGCTTTTGGTATCATGAAAACTCAGGCACTTTTCCAGGTTATAGATAATTCTTTTCTTTCTTTCTTCTTTCTTCCTCCTGACTCCTTTTATTTGATTCTGACAAATCCAGCTTTTTCAATCAGTTCTTGACCTTGAGATGTAACTAACCAATTTGCATACACTTCCCCGGCTTGTTGGTCTGATTGACCATTTTGTTTTATAATCACAAATAAATTGCGGGTGATTGGGTAGTTGCCACTGCGAAAGTCTTGAGAATTCAACTGGTTAGGCTTGTTGGCACATTGAGATTGAGTTATTTCTGGTTGTTGGTAAGGTGCTATTAATTGCTCACTTGTCCGTCCTATTGGTAGGGATTTGATTGTACATTGAGGGACAATCTCTGGAGCAGAACCATAATAGATAGCACCAGGAGCAATAGCTACTTTGCGGATAGCTTCTGTGGTTGTACCAATGTAATTAATATTGTTGCCAAATTTATCTTTATTGAGAACGTTTTCGACAAAAAAATCTACTGTGCCACCGGCTTCTTTGCTGCGAGATAGGGGAATAATGGGTAAATTTGTACCACTTACTTGTTGCCAGTTAGTAATTTTGCCAGTGTAAATATCTTTAAGTTGAGAAACTGTTAATCCTGGAATATTTAGGTTATGATTAACAGCGATCGCAATTCCATCAATGGCTACAGTAATTTCTTTTAAGCTAAATCCTTTGGTTTTGGCAGTTTCGTTTTCTTCTGGTTTAACGGGACGAGAAGATTGAGAAAAAGCTAGTTGATTTGCTATCAACATTTTAATCCCAGTTCCTGAACCTGGTTTTTCGTTAATGGGTTGGGTATAACGTAAATCAAACTGAGGACAACTATTTTTGAGGACTGAGTCTACATCCCGACGGATAGGAGCCCATGTTGTACTACCACCATAACTAAATATACCTTGTGGTAAATTGGGGATTTTACAATTACTGACTGGTGACGGATTAGGGTTAATAATGTTGTTACTGGGGTTCTGAGTGAGATTCTGATTAGCAGAGTTAGTGGTACTAGAATTATTGTTAATTCGTCCCCAATGTTCCATTAAAGAAAGCAACAGCAAAACCAAGCTTAATCCAGAGGTAAGAACAAGAGATAAGAGCAGTGACAGGGTTTCTTTTTTTTGAGCCATGGGTGGTTTCCTTAGTGCTTTTTTTCTAAAGAATTGAAGACATTAATTTATAAATAAGTCGAAATAATGTTGTTACTGCTAATACCTTTGTCATGGATGAACTGGAGAACTGGGAGAATTTCCCTGAGTATTTTTAGGATTTTTATCTCAGAAAAATTGCCCTGTTCAACTAATTCTTCTTCTAGAGTTTGTCCAGAAATATATTCTTGAACTAAATAAAAAAACTGCTCTGACTTATTTATTTTTAGGTTAGGAACTGTAATCGTAAAAAAAGCAAATAATTTAGGTATTTGCTGATGTTCATTACCTATTTCTTCTAAAACTCCTGCTTCTTGTGTAAATAAAATTCTGGCTTTTTCTAAGGCATCTTCCGTTAAATTACCACTTGGTTGAAATTGCTTAACTACACATTGACGCATTCTCGGAGTATCACGATCAATTGCCAAAAAAGCAGCACCAAATCCTCCGGTAGCCAAAAGTTTAATTGGCAAATAGTGGTCACGTAAAATCAGGGGCATACCGCAGCTAGTACAAAATTTTTGCGGTACTGTTTTTAGTGTTTTAATATCATCTAAATCAGGAAAGTGATTTTTAGGATGTTGACAGTGGGGACGAGTGCAGCAGACTTCCATATTGTTTGTTATTCAAATGAGTCATTGGTCATTAGAAATTTGTCGTTAACTAATGACTTTTGACTGGTAACAAGGTTTTTAATTGGCATCAGAACCGTTAGATGTTGCTATATCCAATGTACTATTTATCACTTGATTGATTTGTGATAATTTTAACACCTCCTGTGTCCAGGCTGGGTTAGCAAACTGAGGTAAAATTTCCTGACTAAAAGCTTCTGCGGCTTTGGATCTATAGCGATTGGGGTTACATATTAGCCAGAGTGTCCGCTTCACCACTACTCCTTCGATGGGGGCACGATGGAGAACACCCATTTGTAACTCCTTAGCGATCGCTGAAGTAGAAACAAAGGCAGCACCTAAGCCAGATTGGACAGCGTTTTTAATAGCTTCTATGGAATTTAGTTCCATTTCAAACTTAAACCGCCTAGTGTCAATATCACAACGGGCTAAAACCTGATCAATGACTTTGCGAATAGTTGATTGGGAGTCAAGAGCAATGAATTGTAGTTTATATAGGTCTTCTTTTTGAATTGTTTCTAATTTGGCAAAGGGATGGGATGTGGGTAAAATGAGTACCAATTCATCTTCAGCATAGGGAACAGTTTCTAAAGATTCCGCTAATTCAGTGGGAATTTCCCCACCAATAATTGCTAGATCAACCTGGCCATTAGATACACTCCAAGCCGTGCGACGGGTAGAATGGACGTGCAATTGTACAGCTACATCTGGATATTTTTGGCGAAATAAGCCGATCATTTTTGGTAACAGATAAGTGCCAGTGGTTTGGGAAGCACCAACAATCAATGTACCTCCTTGGAGATTTTGCAAATCTTCAATGGCGCGGCAGGTTTCCTGACACAAGCTGAGGATTTTGTCCCCATAGCTCAGAAGTAGATGTCCCGCTTCAGTCAATTGAGCGCGACGGCCTCCTCTGTCAAATAGGGGAACATCCAGTTGTCGTTCCAGGTTTTGAACTTGCAAACTCACAGCAGGTTGGGAGACGTAAAGGCTATCAGCAGCCCGCTTAAAACTCCCTTCTTGGGCGATCGCTTTGAGAATTCGTAACTGATCTAAAGTAAAAGGAAGGTCAGACATAAGGCTTAACCCACAACCTGGGATTCATGAGCAACTTTAAAAATAAATCAAAATGAATAGTTTGGTGACTAAGCATGATTTATGGCATTGTTAAGATTTGAACAACTAACTAAAATACTTACCACAACATCTTGACAAAAATCTTCCTGTGTATAATCAAGCATTCAGCCGTCAGCCTTCAGCTATCAGATTTTAAGACGGAAATACAGGTAATTAAAACTAATTGCCTGGGTGTAACTTCAAGAAAATGAATAATTCGTCTTCTTTACTCCTGTTCTTGGCTGACTACTGATAGCTGATAGCTAATAGCTTACACCAGTCAAGATGTTTACCAATAGTAGCTTCTTTGAATTTGAATTTTGAATTGAGTTGTATATATGATGTCCAATCCTTGGTTTACCTCCAGTCATTTTGTCATACTAGGGTTACAATTAGTTTTTGCGATCGCCCATAGCGGGGGGGCTGCTGTGCGTCCTTGGGCAGAAAAATACCTTGGACCGAGGCTTTATCGCATTATCTTTGCATTAATTAGCCTGCCTTTGGCTGTGATCTTAATTGTTTACTTTTTTAATCACCGTTACGATGGCTGGCAACTTTGGCAGGTACAAGGTATACCAGGAGTGGGGGCATTAGTTTGGGTACTATCAGCTATATCCTTTTTATTTTTATATCCTGCTACCTTCAATCTACTAGAAATTGCGGCTATTCAAAAGCCCCAAGTTCATCTTTATGAAACAGGGATTATCCGTATTACCCGTCATCCCCAAATGGTAGGACAGGTTATTTGGTGTGTAGCCCATACCCTGTGGTTAGGAACTAGTTTCACTCTTGTTACCTCAATCGGTTTAGTAATACATCACCTATTTGGAGTATGGCATGGCGATCGCCGTTTAAGTCAACGCTATGGAGAAGCTTTTGAGATGGTCAAACAACGGACTTCGATTATCCCCTTTCAAGCGATTATTGATGGACGTCAATCTTGGAACTGGGAAGAATTTCTCCGCCCTGCTTATTTAGGAGTTGCCATTTTTACTGGTCTATTATGGTGGTCGCACCCCTTGTTATTAGTGGCAACAAGTAGGATAATGTGGTAGTTTAGTCTGATCCCCAAGATCAACAAAACATATAAATCTAATAAAACTTTGTGCTGATCACTTGCTACCAAAACAATGTATGATAGACCCAAACATATATCATTAAACTGTTGAGAACTGGGATTGGGGAAAGAATTTATCCGCCAGGCTGAAGTGGGTTTTATGGACGTAGACAAAAAGTCACCATCTACCTTAGTGGAAACGGTAAATAAATAGCAATGTATAGATTGCACCCAGCCGCGCTCTCAGCATTGTAAAATTTTTCAGAAGCAATAGCAATCAGGATTGGAAATGGAGAACAGCCAGCGCGACAATCACGGTGGCTTTTTTGTCAGCAGGAAAACATGAAAATCCTCAATTTAAAATTTAAACCCCAAAATGGGATAACTTACCAATTTGCTGCTGCTGACAGCTAATTTTGAGATAAAAACCTTATAATCACGAGAGGCATCATGGTGTTGTCGGTTAATGAACGGACATTTACTCAAGAAGTTTTAGAATCTTCAGTTCCTGTTTTGGTTAATTTTGAAGCACCCTGGTGTGGACTATGTCGCATCATTCACCCGCTATTATTACAATTTCAGGCTGAATGTGGTGATGAACTTAAATTGGTGGGAGTCAACGCTGACCAAAATTTTAAGTTGTCTAATACCTATAGACTGAAATCACTACCGACTTTACTATTAATTGAAAAAGGTATAGTCAAACAACGTTTAGAAGGTTTTCCCGGTAAAGACGATTTACGTCAAGCCTTAGAAGCAATTAAATTCACCTATACAAGTCACGAGAAAATAGATATAGCAGGAGTCAGGGGGCAGGGAGCAGGGGGAAAGAATTATTCCAATCACAACTGACAACTGACAACTGACAACTGTACGGGCGAAGCATTTGGAGAACTATTTTTGGCAATGTCCGATAATTTATCTTCCAAATGCTTCGCTGTACGGGCGAAGCATTTGGAGAACTATTTTTGGCAATGTCCGATAATTTATCTTCCAAATGCTTCGCTGTACGGGCGAAGCATTTGGAGAACTATTTTTGGCAATGTCCGATAATTTATCTTCCAAATGCTTCGCCCCTACTAACAACTGACCAAATATAAAACCATGCTTAACACTCCACCTAAAGGGTATCAGGTGGGGTATTTTATCCTCAAGGGTGTGTGTCACAATTATTAGCAGTTCTGATTATTCAGTTAACTCAAGTTTGAAGTGGGAAAATTCAAGCTAACTTGAAAGTATTGGGCTATCAGAAGTAGCTTATTTCTTTTCAATCAGCAATCCCCAATTGAATTTTCATTTTTTGGGCATCTTCTCAATTCAATATATTTGTACAGAATTCTAAAAGTAGGCGTTAGTGATGGAAGTAATCTATCAGTATGCCTGGCTGATTCCAGTATTACCTCTCTTGGGAGCAATGCTGGTCGGTCTAGGGCTAATCTCGATAAATCAGGTGACAAACCGCCTGCGACAGTTGAATGCTGTAGTTATTATCTCCCTCATGGGAGCTTCTATGGCACTGTCGTTGGCTTTGCTGTGGAGTCAATTTCAAGGCCATGCGTCTTATCTTTGGACTGTGGAATGGGCATCAGCCGGGAATTTTCACCTGACGATGGGCTACACTATTGACCACCTGACATCTCTAATGCTGGTGATTGTCACCACAGTAGCCGTTTTGGTGATGATTTACACCGATGGCTACATGGCGCATGATCCGGGTTATGTGCGGTTTTATGCCTATCTCAGCTTGTTTGGCTCTTCCATGTTAGGTTTGGTGGTCAGTCCCAACCTAGTACAAGTTTACATTTTCTGGGAATTGGTGGGGATGTGTTCCTACCTCCTAGTGGGCTTTTGGTATGACCGCAAAGCCGCAGCAGATGCTTGTCAAAAGGCATTTGTCACCAACCGCGTCGGTGACTTCGGGTTACTATTGGGCATTTTGGGGCTGTTCTGGGCGACAGGCAGCTTTGATTTTATGGTGATGGGCGATCGCCTATCCAACCTAGTAGAAACCGGCTCTATTAGCAATTTCCTCGCCATTCTGTTGGCAATTCTCGTCTTCCTTGGCCCTGTAGCTAAATCTGCCCAATTCCCCCTCCATGTCTGGCTACCAGATGCCATGGAAGGTCCTACACCTATTTCTGCCCTAATTCATGCGGCAACAATGGTAGCGGCGGGTGTATTCCTAATTGCCCGGATGTACCCAGTATTTGAAAATGTCCCAGCCGCAATGAACGTAATTGCTTATACTGGCGCATTTACAGCGTTTTTAGGAGCAACTATCGCCATTACCCAAAACGACATCAAAAAGGGTTTGGCTTATTCCACCATTTCCCAACTTGGTTACATGGTCATGGCTATGGGTGTGGGCGCTTACAGTGCGGGATTATTCCACCTCATGACCCACGCTTATTTTAAAGCGATGCTATTCTTGGGTTCTGGTTCGGTAATTCATGGCATGGAAGCAGTTGTTGGTCATGACCCTGTATTAGCGCAGGATATGCGCTTAATGGGGGGACTGCGGAAATATATGCCCGTGACAAGTTTCACGTTTTTGATTGGTTGCTTGGCCATTGCGGGGATTCCTCCCTTTGCTGGTTTCTGGTCAAAAGATGAAATTCTCGGCGCGGCTTTTGCTGCTAACCCTTTCCTGTGGTTTATTGGTTGGGTGACAGCAGGGATTACAGCTTTTTATATGTTTAGAATGTATTTCTCAACATTTGAAGGTAAATTCCGGGGTAATGACGAGAAAATCAAGGTAAAACTCAAAAATGCGGCTGCTGCTTTGGCTGAAAAGTCAGGGACATTAGAACTAGTGCCTAATTTTGGACCTGGGGCGATGAAAAAGGGAGAATTGGCAAGTCACTCCCATGACTCCCACAGCCATGAGCCTCATGAGTCTCCTTGGACGATGAGTTTACCGTTGGTGGTGTTGGCTATTCCTTCGATGTTGATTGGTTTGGTGGGGACTCCCTACGCCAATTATTTTGAGCAGTTTATCTTTCCTCCTACCGAAACTTTGGCGGAAGTTATGGAAAAGGCTGCGGAATTTGACCCCCATGAGTTTTACATTATGGCGGGTAGTTCTGTGGCTGTTTCTGTGATTGGGATTACTTTGGCGGTGCTGATGTATTTGGCTCGTAAAATTGATCCTAGTGCGATCGCTAAAAATATTCAACCACTCTATGATTTATCCTTGAATAAATGGTACTTTGATGATATTTATCATCGTGTCTTTGTTCTCGGTTTGCGTCGTGTGGCTAGACAAGTTATGGAAGTTGATTTCCGTGTTGTTGACGGCGCTGTTAATCTCACGGGTTTCTTTACTCTTGTCAGTGGTGAAGGTTTGAAATACTTGGAAAGTGGTCGGGTTCAATTCTATGCTCTGATCGTTTTTGGGGCTGTTTTGGGCTTGGTGATTGTTTTTGGTGTTACCTGATTTTAATGGGGGCGGTTTGTCCGCCCCTGGATTATGAAGGTTTCGCGCAAAGTCGCTAAGGAGCAAAGGCGCAGAGTTAATGAACCACGAAGGGACGAAGGAAGCGAAGGAAGAAATAGGGTGATTGCGTGATAAACTTAAATTACTAATGTTACTGAACTTTAACTTGACAAAAATATCAAAAGGGTAAAATACATAATGAAAAGTATGAAACAACTAGAAAAACATGGTTTAGATTTTGAAAAAATTAAAGCCTATCAGGTACTTTGTTTACCTGAGAATATAGAAACAGCTTCAACAGAAGAAGAATTAATAGATACTGCCCATAATGCAAACTTTTGCAAACTTTTAAGAGAAGCAGGAATTAAGTGTGCAAATTCTTATGATCTGGGGTTAGAAACGGTAGAATTGGAACGTAGAGGTATAGAATTATGGTTTGGTGTAACCTATATTTTAGATAAACTAGCCATACCAGTCTTAACTGCGGTTATATCCAGTTTATTAACACTTGAACTTCAGAAAAAGCAAAATTTTTCAACAAAAAGTATAGAAGGGGAAAATAATAATAAAATTCATATTGAATTGAGAATAATAGAAGGAAATAATATATATCGTTCTATAAACTATGATGGAAATTTTGAAGACTTTCAGAAAATTATCAATGATATTAAGAATGTCAATCCAAAGGATAATAACAACTAAAATCAATGAAGATAATTTAGATGAAGAAACTTATAAATATTTCTATAAGTGGTATAAATTAATTATAAATAAAAAATATGAAAGAGCAAAAAAATTATGCCTAAATTTTATTAATTTTTGTAAAACTACTATTGAACTTAGTTATTGGGGAGAAATAAATATTAATTATAACAAACTTCTTATTTCTGCAATTCTATTTAGAGGTTTGCAAGAATTTTCATATCTCAAACAAATAATGAGAGATAAGGAATGGAATAAGTCTCACAAAGAAGTTAATTACAATTGGATAGTATTGCAAGACTGTAAAGATAGACTTGGCTTTGTCTATCAGTACCTAAGTGAAACTGAAATAATAGATATTGTGTTAAATGATATACAATCAATAGATAAATTTTTTGAAGTTTCTTTTGGAATTGGAAAATATATAAGCCCGGAGATTTTGATGAAGAAATCAATCTGTAATATTTGTAGTCAAGACGTAAGGTCTTGTCATCATATAAGTGGAAGGATTTACAATGGAAGAATTTGTTATGGTTCACCAGTTGATCCTTTGATTAGGGCTATTTCTTTAGTTGATGTACCCAGAGATTTAAGGTGTAGAATTTGGGACTGGCAAGTAGAAGGCACAATACTAAAAGATGTATGTATAATGACATCTTTTGCCGTAGATGATTTCCTTAATCAGGATAAATATCAAAAGGTAGGAATATTTTGTTCATTAGTCATCAATAATGATGGAGTTAGTCTTATTGAAATTAATACAAAAAAATAGTTTGTAGGATGCGTTAGAAGCGCGAAAATATTATGAAATATAGATTAAATTATGAGCGCGACGTAACTCACATTAATTCATGAGATTAAATTTAATCAATTTTGGTGCATTACGCTTCGCTTAGAGGATGTTTGAAAACTTTCTCGTGTGGGATCTGACACCCGCATATCCCCCTAAATCCCCCTTAAAAAGGGGGACTTTGAGGAATTTAGCCCCCCTTTGTAAGGGGGGTTGGGGGGATCTCGATTAATTCTGATACTTTTCAAACATCCTCTTACACACCCTACTGTCTGAATCAGGATATCCAGGATTTAAGGATGTAGAGGATGTAGAAAAAACTCATCTTTAAAACCTGAAATATTCTCAGATAAATATTCATAAAAAATCCTGTAAATCCTCTAATCCTGGAAATCCTGATTCAGACAACTAAGCATTTTCAGGATGAAGAAAAAACTCATCTTAAAAACCTGAAATATTCCCAGATAAATATTCATAAAAAATCCTGTAAATCCTCTAATCCTGAGCATCCTGATATGGCTTGCGCCACGCTACGCTATCAGACAATTAAGCATTTTCAGGATGTAGAAAAAACTCATCTTTAGAATTTTATTTACTTAAATTTGGAGGAAAAGCAACATCCTCATAAACATCAGCGAGAGGACAAGAAAAATTCACACTGGTTAATTCTAATTGTTGATTTCCTCTATAGCTATAAAGAACCCATCTTTCTTCGGAATTGCGCCGGAAACAATCAATTCGTTGCCGATTTTGACTAACTAAAACATATTCTTGTAAAGTGTCTAATTCTTGATAATCACTAAATTTATCACCTCTGTCTAAGGCTTCTGTAGAAGGTGATAAAACTTCAATGATTAAACTCGGATATCGTTTAAAATATTCAAATTGTGTATCTCTTGAATCACAAGTTACCATAATATCAGGATAATAGAAAATATCTAGAGATTCAATTCTTGCTTTCATGTCAGCGACGTAAAGCCGACATCCTGTACCACGAATATGATTTCTTAAAAGGGCAACTAAGTTAGCAGTAATTGTTACATGGGCATCACTAGCACCAGCCATTGCGTAAATTTGCCCTTGGATATATTCATGTTTAATAGGGCTAGATTTTTCAGCTTGTAAGTATTCTTCTATGGAAATATAGGGTTGAAATTGGCTAAGAGTCATATATTTTTACGGTTACTATGAGATAGTTGTAATTTTTCTAGTATAGCAATTATTAATATTTTTTATTTCTTGCAAAGGCAAAGGGGCAAACTAAAAATCAAACCCGAAACAAAGGTATTTTTGTCATTTACCTATTGACAAATGATAGATTTCCAGGATTTAAGGATGTACAGGATGTAGAAAAAAACTCATTTTTAAAACCCGAAATATTCCCAGATAAATATTCATAAAAAATCCTGATGTCTATTTATGCTAAGTGTACAGACTGAAACACCTACCTCATTGTCAGTTTATTTATAATTACACTTTCTCTTTTGCTGGTGGCACAATACCCAACTTATTTAAACCTGAATCAATATCTCTCAATAACTTAAAATCATCCTCCGGCAAAGAATAGCTATTACTACTAACTAAACCCCCAACAGGCTGTTTTTCTAAAAACGCAAATGCTTGACGAAATTGTTGTGGTTCGACTTTAATCGGGGCATTAAAATGACAGGGAATAATCCATTGAAAATCCCAACTGGCAACTTTATTAGCCCAATTTATTGTTTCTGTGGGTGCGCGATTTAAAATCAAACTTTGTAAAATTGGGGCAACAAATATCCGCCCATTTCCTTGTAAAATATCAAATGAATCTTGCCAATTTTCCCGCCATTGGAAGGGGAAAAACCCGAAATAGGCTTTTCTCGAACGTTCTGGAGCTTTTTCGGCATCACGCCATACTTCACCCCATGTAGGTACTTCTAACACACTGGGACTGAAATACAAGGCAAATAATGTGATTCGCTGCCACCCTTTACGGCGGTTTGCTGAGGTATCTGCAACGATGTCAAAGGCTTTATCCTTCGCGTGGTAGAGTAAGGGATAGGGGTCAAGTTGGACAATTGCAGGTGGCTCTGCTGGTACTGAAACTATGGTATCTGTAACTAAGAGAATGTGCGATCGCTTGTGGAAAAAAACCACCTCTGCAAACTTACCCAAACCCAAATCAATCGGTCCGATGGTTGCATAATCAAAATCTTCAGCAAAAGGGGCTTCCTGGCTATTTTCAGGCAGTATATGAGTCCGTTTACCGGGTAAACCCAACCAACTCAAAGGCAGATTGATCGGAAAACTCCATTGTCCGGGAGCGACAAATACCTGTGCAGTGGGAAAGCGTCGCGCAAATGGACCAACGAATACTTTATGTTCTATTCCTGATATCGTGGGCAAAATAATATACTTAACATCACCGTGTTCTGCTACCAACTCATTCAGCAAGCGAACACATTCTCCCGTTGGTGCGACAGGTGCATAAACCAGCAAACCGCCCTGTTCCAGCTTAACTACAGTCATGCGAATTGGCACAACTACATAGAAAATTCCCTGCAATTGATCAAAGGTCCAGATGGTATCTTTGACAACTTCTTTACGGATAGTATGCCGTTGACCATAAGGGTAAATTGGCACAACAGGCCAAAACCGCCATGAAAAATCCTGGGGATAAATTTGTTCTACGTCTTCACTTTCCACCACTTTGCGAACCTCTCTCAATTCCCAATACTCAGATTTTTGTTGCCTTGACAAAATTGGAGTTTAGCAAATTATGGGGGTGATCAACATAAGATTTCTGACTTCTTAGAGAAGTTGGGTTTCTAAGCATGAGAGATTTTTATATTTATTTCATATCCCAGCTTGAGTTAATACCTCACTTAAATCAACAACTAAATCTAAATTTTCCGCCCATTCTGTTAAATAACCATAATCCAAAATTTCTGCTTGTAACTTAATTATCCCCAAAACATCGCGCCATTGTTTTTCTGATTTACTTCCCTTTCCCCAGCGAAGTTTCTGTAAAATAATATCTTCTGCTGAAGCTATCCAAAAAGCAGGTATTCCATCTAAATCAACTAATATTCTCCGCTGCATTTGAGATATTGCAAAAGGTGAATTGTCAGTAATATATATATCAGCATTAGCAATAGTTTCTGTATGGGTAATATTCAACATATTTCCCAAACCTTGTTGCAAATCTTCTACCGCACCTGCTGGACAATAATATCCAGATGCTTCTAAAGTTTTTACCAGTAAATCTATTTGATTTGGTTTAAATTCTATCACCAAATCTAAATCACGAGTAGAACGTGGTTCTCCATGAATAGAACTAGCAACACCTCCACTTACATAATAATCAATATTAATTGATTCAAAAAGTTGATGTAGTTCTCCTGCTAAAGAAATTGAATCTTGAATCCACATATTTTCCTTAATACCTTTTGGTTGAAAATCAGGAGTAAATTTTTCTCCTAACACAGCACGGGTAAATAAATTACGAATTTCCTGTATAGTTGAATTGCGATTTCGAGATTTAATTCCTATCAGACATAGTTTTTTTACTCCTCGTTCATGGCTAATAAATCTTTCTATGCGTTGTTTTAATGATAGTTGTCGCCATTTTTGAAAGAAATAAATATCAGCTTCTATTGCTGTATCTTGGCTTTGGGGTTGATACTTGGATTTGGTAAGAGTTGGGAAATATAATCTTGATTTTTCTAGCATTGCTAATTTTATAGTATTCTTGAATATTGAGTATTTAACCTGTAACTTACATTATACTCAAAATATCACGTTTTTCTGATGTAGTGCTTATGTGCGTGTGATTGATGCTTGAAAAGTTAAATTATTAAATTTTATTGAGAGAATGTTTTAAAAAATACAAAACCTGTTACACTGAAATACATAATTAGAGATTAAATTTAAATTGCATAAAGTCACATGAAATTACGAGCAATATCAGACCTCAAAAATAAAATTATTCTTGGGGATAATTTATCTGTACTCAAACAAATAGAAGATGATACTTTTGATTTAATCATTACTTCACCACCATATTTTCAGCAACGTAATTATGGAAATGGTGATTTAGGTATTGGTAATGAAACAACTGAATCAGAATATTTAAAAAATATCCTCACAGTTTTTGGGGAATGTGTGCGCGTTTTAAAAAAAACTGGAGTAATAGTTTTTAATTTAGGAGATAAATATATCAACGGAAGTTTATCTCTAATTCCTTATAAATTTGCAATTCAAGCCACCCAAAATCAAAATATTTTTCTTATTAATCAAATTACATGGTCAAAACTCAATCCTACACCACGTCAAGATAAAAGAAAATTAATACAAGCTACAGAACCTTTTTTCATATTTGCTAAATCAAAAGATTATTATTTTAATTTGGATAATTATTTACAACACTTGGATAGTTTTAACAAAAGCGTTAAAAGTAAACCCTCTGATAAATTAGGTAAAAAATATGTGGAATTAATCAAAAATTCTGATTTAAGTGAAGAACAAAAAAATAATGCTATTAAAGCATTAAATCAAGCTATTTTAGCAGTACACAATGGAGAAATTGAAGGATTTAGAATGAAAATTCATGGTGTACATAAATTAGCTTATGGTGGACAAGATGGAGGAAGAAATAACCAAATCAAGAATAATGGTTTTACTATTATTAGAATTTTAGGAAACACGATGAAAAAAGACATTATTGAAAGTCCGGTAGAGATTACTAAAAATAATCATCATCCAGCAGTTTATCCGATGTATATTATTCAAGAACTGATTAAATTATTAACTCAACAAGGTGATTTTGTCCTTGATCCTTTTTGTGGTAGTGGTACAACTTGTATCGCAGCTAGAAATTTAAATAGAAATTATTTAGGAATTGAAATCAATCCTGATTATGTAAACTTAGCTAATAACCGTATGGAAGAATCTGATTCTCAGCAGCAGGAATTATTTATATGAAAAATAAAAATAAATATAGTCAAGAAATTGCCGCATTAGAGAAATGCTATCAGCAAGCACTTGAATTAGTTAAAAATCAATCATTTACAGAATTTGATCAAGAAATAAGAACTTGTGTAGATATTTTTATTCAAAAAATAGAAACCGATAAATCTTTAATTCAGGTAATTATTACCAGTTTACTCAAGAAAATAATTAAACCAGAGCAAGATATCAGATTACATCAAAAGAAATTTCCTAATGGATATTATGCTAGAGGACTTGATAACAAAGTAACTATTCCATTCTTTAAAGAATATTTTCCAAGATATGCTAATAAGGAAACTGGTTTTTTAACTAAAGCAACACGCGCAGACATTATCTGGAATTTTGAGGAGGGATTTAAATTACCATTAAGGAGTAAAAGCTTAGTTACACCTTTTTTACAACTAATTGATAAAATTGAAAATCAAACAATTGATATTGAAAATTGTTTAGTTTATATCTTAGCACAATTATATCTTATTTCCCAATCTCAAGAAATAGTTTTTACAGAAACTTTAGAAATTGTTAATTCTGTAAATATTATCAATATTAATACAGTGCTGAAAATGGTAGAAAGACATTTTGAAGAACCTTTAAGTTCTAGATTACCAGTAATTGTAATTTTTGCTATCTATAAACAAATATTTAAAACTGTCCGCAGATTTGAAAATAAAGTATTACTACCTTTAAATGTTCATACTTCTGCTGATAAACATGGTTATGGTGATATAGAAATAAGGGATAACCATAACAATCCCTTTGAAATATTAGAGATAAAACACAATATTCCTATTGATAGAAATATGATATTAGATATAGTAAAAAAATCTGCAAATACAACAATAAAAAGGTATTATATTCTAACTACATACAAAGACTGTTTTCTTAATAAAGATGAAGAAAAATATATTAATGAATTGATTTTGAAAATTAAAAGAGAACGTGGGTTAGAAATTATTGCTAATGGTATTGTGAACACCTTAAAATATTACCTGCGTTTTATAGAAGATTATCATGAATTTATCAAAACATATACAGAAGAATTAGTAAAAGATGCTAAAAATTCAACAGAAGTTAAAGATTCTCATATTCAAGCTTGGCAAATAATTTTACAAAAATATATATAGTAGTGTGACCCACAATCAGTATTACTAATAAATAGTGGATTAGGACGCATTAACATTATTCTATTTTTTAGATATTTGTTTTTATCTCACCTTGTCTGAAAAATATTCTGCACCATTTTCTTCTCTACCCTATCAGCAGCATTATCCAACTCTACCACCTCACCATCACTCAAAACCCACCCCAAAGCCCCAATATTCTCCTTTGCTTGTTTCAAACTTTTAGCCCCAGGAATGGGAATTGTGCCTTTACTAATGCACCAATTAATAGCCACTTGAGACATAGTTTTATTTCTCGTATTTGCTATTTCTCCCAAACAGCCTAAAAGCGGCTTCATTCCTGGTAATAGCTGCTTACATAAAAAACCGCGAATACCTTTAGGAAAACTGCCATTTTCCGAAAACTTCCCGGTTAATAAACCCAACCCTAAAGGACTATAAGCAATTAATGCAATTCCCAAATCATCACAAACTTCCTTTAAACCTAATTCCGTCACAGGATAAGTAGATAAAAGCGAATATTGTACCTGCAAAGTTTTAATCGGTATACCTCTTTCCTGAAATCTTTTATGTACCCATAAAAGTCGTTTTGTACCATAATTAGATAAACCCACACCTTTAACTAAACCTTGCTCATATAAATCACCTAAACCATCTAATAAACCCACCTCTTGCCAAGGTGCATAATTAGCAGTAGACCAGTGCATTTGCACCAAATCAACATTGCGTCCTAATCTTTTTGCCGAGGCATGACAAGCTGATATAATTGAATTTCTAGTCCATCTCCAAGGGTATGCAGCTAACTTAGTAGCAATGCAAATATGCTCTTGATTTAAGCCTTGATATGCTTGGGCAAATTTTCCTAAAAGTAACTCACTGCGTCCCTTTAACTTGCCAGTACCGTAGGAATCACCCGTATCAAATAATGTAATACCATTGCCAATACAGAGATTAAAAACCTCTTGTAATTGGTTATCCATACTTTCATCGTACCCCCAGAGTAGTTGATTCCCCCAAGCCCAAGTACCGCAACCCATGAGAGGGAGATTTAATAAATTGTTAGTTAGCATATTTAGGCAGTTGTTTAAAGTTGTCCCAAAACTCATTATCAAGGAATAAATAGGTCAATACTATACCACTCATGTAATATATTCTTACAGCAGTTTTCATGTATTAGACCACAATCTGAGTTAATCTCTTTCTTTGCGTCTTTGCTCCTTTGCGTCTTTGCGCGAAAATACCTTTAATTTTTTGCAGACTTTTCAAAGATAAAAAATAAATGCCCATTATTATTTGTCCGGGAATCCATGAACCAGAATTAACTAAAAGCTTTATCCAAGGGTGCTTGAATCAAAGTCATCAAAACTCCGTAGATATACTGGTTTATCCTGAACAGGGTTATTTAACTTTATCAACATTTCATATTTTACATTTTTTGCACAATCGCCTCGGTAATAAGTTAAAATCGCCTGTTATATTCTTATGTTTTAGTGCTGGTGTAATTGGAGGCATAGGTGCAGCCACAGCGTGGCAACTTTTGGGCGGTCATGTGCAAGCCTTCATTGCTATTGATGGTTGGGGAGTCCCTCTAGCGGGCAATTTCCCGATTCATCGTTTAAGTCATGATTATTACACCCATTGGACTTCAGCTTATCTCGGTATGGGAGAAAACAACTTTTATGCCGAGCCAGCAGTTGACCATTTATCAATGTGGCATTCCCCCCAATCTGTCCCAGGCCAATGGGTAAATCCATCATTGGGGTTCTCTCCCACCAAAAACTACCTCAGTGCATCTGAATTTCTCAATTTCCTCTTAGAACGTTATAACAAGAAATATTGACTATTTATTCCCCATTCCCAAGTATCTGATGTTTCCCACTGAACCTACTGCTGTTAATAACGGTTTTACCGGACTGCTGAAAAACCGGGGTTTTATGCTCCTGTGGATTGGTCAACTAATTTCCCAATTAGCTGATAAGGTATTCTTTGTCTTAATGATTGCCTTACTGCAACTCTATTTACCCCCGAATCAGATAGGCGGTGATGCACGCTTCTATTTGTATATGGCATTTACCGTACCCGCAATATTGTTTGGTTCTGCCGGTGGTGTGATCGTTGACCGTGTGCCAAAAAAACTGATTATGGTGGGTTCAGATGTGGTACGGGGGATATTCATGCTGTTAATTCCCTTCCTGCCACGAGAATTTGGGATACTTTTATTCTTCACCTTTTCTATCTCCACCGTTACCCAGTTTTTTGCCCCAGCAGAACAGGCTTCAATTCCCCTGTTGGTAAGAAAAGAAGGTTTAATGGCTGCCAATGCCTTATTTAGCAGCACAATGATGGCTGCATTAATTATTGGTAATGCGGTGGCTACTCCGATGTTGAATTGGTTTGAAACCTTTAATAAGGGCTTTGGTAAAGAATTGGTCGTTGGCTGCTTATATCTAATTTCTGCCGTGATTATGATGCCGATTCAGTTTCAAGAACACAAACGGATTCACGAAGAAACAGCCGCAATTAATCCCTGGGCTGAATTTTTGTTAGGACTACGCTATCTCAAACAAAATCGGCTGGTATGGAATGCCATGCTACAAATAGTTACATTATACTGCGTATTTGCCGCCCTGATAGAATTAGCCATTGGTATGGCGGCTAGGTTACATTTAGCACCAGAAGAATTTAGCTCTTTCGTAGCTGCGGCTGGGGTGGGTATGGTAATAGGTGCGGCTATTTTGGGGAATTTTGGACATAGACTATACAATAAACCCTTGCCTTTAATCGGATTTTTGATGATGGCGGTTTCATTAGGTTTATTCATTTTTATTGATAACCAACCCCTAGCATTAGGACTTTGTATTTTCTTAGGCGTGGGTGCAGCTTTTGTCAACGTGCCAATGCAAACTTTGATTCAACAACAAACACCACCAGAAATGCACGGTAAGGTATTTGGCTTTCAAAATCATGCCATTAATATTGCTCTTACAGCACCCTTGTTAATTACCACAAAGCTAGTTAATGCCTTTGGATTATCAGCGGTATTGTTGGGAATGAGTATAGTTGTCGGGGCTGTTGGTGTCTGGACTTGGCAAAATACTCGGCGGGTATTGCAAGATGTGATCTAAAAATTGTACAATCATAATCCATTCTTAACGCTAATAAATCCGGCTTTCTCTGCAATTGTGAGAATTTTTACATTAAAATGAAGTTTTAAATACAGAATCTAAGCGTTAATTTTAGCTATACTTTGAGGTTAACTGTGGTTTCGTCTTCTCAAATCAGTCTCCCAAAATCTGAAAATAATCAGCAGTCTCCCGTATCTAATTCGTCAGTTCCCTCACCAAAACGGGCATCTGGCGGTTTCGCGTTGATAGATAGTCTTATCCGTCATGGTGTTGAGCATATTTTTGGTTATCCCGGTGGTGCGATTCTACCGATTTATGATGACCTCTATAAAATAGAAGCTGGGGGTACGGTCAAACATATCTTAGTTAGACATGAACAAGGTGCTTCCCACGCCGCCGACGGTTACGCCCGTGCTACTGGTAAAGTAGGAGTATGCTTTGGTACTTCCGGTCCTGGGGCAACCAACTTAGTTACGGGTATTGCTACGGCTTACATGGATTCTATCCCCATGATTGTGGTTACGGGACAAGTACCAAGAGCTTCCATTGGTACAGATGCTTTTCAGGAAACAGATATTTATGGAATTACCTTACCCATTGTTAAGCATTCTTATGTAGTCCGTGATGCCAAAGATATGGCGCGGATTGTGGCTGAAGCTTTTCACATTGCCAGCACTGGTAGACCTGGACCTGTTTTAATTGATGTTCCCAAAGATGTAGCGTTAGAAGAATTTGATTATGTGCCTGTGGCACCGGGTTCAATTAAGTTACCTGGCTACCGTCCCACAGTCAAGGGAAATCCGCGCCAAATTAATGCGGCAATTCAATTAATTAGAGAAAGTCGTCGCCCATTGTTGTATGTTGGGGGAGGAGCGATCGCCGCTAATGCCCACGAAGAAGTCAAACAACTGGCAGAATTATTTAATCTCCCCGTCACTACTACCTTAATGGGTATCGGTGCATTTGATGAACATCATCCCCTGTCCTTGGGAATGTTGGGAATGCACGGCACAGCCTACGCTAACTTTGCCGTTACAGATTGCGATTTATTAATTTGTGTTGGGGCGAGATTTGATGACCGCGTGACAGGTAAATTAGACGAATTTGCCTCTTTAGCCAAAGTCATTCACATTGATATTGACCCCGCAGAAGTCGGTAAAAACCGCGTTCCCCAAGTTCCCATTGTGGGGGATGTCAAAAACGTCTTAAAAGACTTATTACGGCGATGTCAAGACGCAAATACCAAAGCCACACCTAACCAAAACCAAGAATGGTTAAACTTAATTAACAGTTGGAAACAAGATTATCCTCTGATTGTCCCCCATCATGCCGACAGCATTTCTCCTCAAGAGGTAATTGTTGAAGTTGGTAGTCAAGCCCCCCACGCATTTTATACTACAGATGTTGGTCAACATCAAATGTGGGCAGCCCAATTCCTCAAAAATGGTCCAAGACGCTGGATTTCTAGTGCGGGTTTAGGAACAATGGGTTTTGGTGTTCCTGCGGCTATGGGTGCAAAGGTGGCATTCCCGGACGAAGAAGTAATCTGTATCAGCGGTGATGCCAGTTTCCAAATGTGTTTGCAGGAGTTGGGAACGTTAGCACAATATGGCATTAATGTCAAGACTTTGATCTTAAATAACGGTTGGCAGGGCATGGTGCGGCAGTGGCAGGAAGCCTTCTATGGACAGCGTTATTCATCTTCTAACATGGAAGTCGGAATGCCTGATATTGAGCTTTTAGCACAGGCTTATGGCATCAAGGGGATGGTAATTACTAAGCGGGAAGAATTGGCAGATAAAATTGCCGAAATGCTGGCACACAATGGCCCTGTAATTGTGAATGTCCACATTACCAGAGATGAAAATTGCTATCCCATGGTAGCGCCTGGTAAGAATAACTCGCAAATGGTTGGTTTACCTAAGCCAACACCAAGAACCGCAGTTGAATCAATTTCTTGCAGCAATTGTGGGACTCAAAACCAACCTAACCATAATTTCTGTTCTGATTGTGGAACAAAGTTGTAGTTAGATTTTGTAGGGGTTTAGCATGATGCTTTACCCTTATACAGAATTGTAATTTATGATTTTAAGCAACATCAATTAAGTAGGTGAACGGAAAAAACCGTAGACGCGGAGCGGCTTCTCGAAGAGTAATATGTAACGAAAAGTAAAGTCCAAAAATAGAGAACCTTTTAAGGTTTTGATACTCCTGACTCTGGCTGAATTAAAATAGGTATTCCTCCCTTTTCAGAACCGATAACGACAATTTTGGAATAACATAAGGAAGAATTTACAGCATATTTCATCTGAGTTAGGTACAGAAATTAGGAGCTTAGTTTGCTTTTCCAGAAGTTTTTACAGATGATCTTCCAAGGGAAAAAACTAACACCTCAATTAACGAAGGCATCACAATTTTCCCATAAATAATGTATAATGTAATGTATACACTAAATATACTTCTAAATTGTGTCAACCAAAATTCGCAAGCAGATTTATATCCAACCACGTCAAGAACATCTACTCAAAGAGATTGCACAACAAACAGGTATAAGTGAAGCCGAGATTATCCGTCAAGCCATTGACCTTCATCTTGGTGAAATCACTGTCCCCCAAACCGATATCTCACTGTGGGAAGCCGAAAGAGAATTTATTGCACAAATCAAAACTCGACCTGTTCAAGCTGGAGGTAGAGACTGGAAGCGGGAAGACCTTTATGAACGGTAGAGTTTTTATTGATACTAATATGCTAGTGTACATCTACGATCCATTAGATACCACAAAACAGGAACAAGCGATCGCAGTTGTTGATAGGTTAATTCGTTCGGGGAAAGCAGTAATTAGTACCCAGGTGATAGGGGAGTTTTTTATGGCTACAACCCGCACTAGACGCTCGCTTTTAACTCCTGCTGAGGCATTGGTGCGAATGCGTAACTACTTAGCTATTTGCCATATTGTTGATATGACAAAATTAATCTCCCTAGAAGCGATTCGTGGACTAGAAACCCATAACTTTAGTTTTTGGGACGCGCAAATTTGGGCAACAGCAAGACTCAATCAAATTGAAGAAATTTACAGTGAAGATTTTCCATCAGGTGCAACTGTTGAGGGTGTAAAGTTTACAAATCCTTTTAAACTGAGTCAGTAACTCAGGGCTAAAGCCACTGAGCTTGTAAGAAATTGCAAGCTGTACTGACCAGACCACCCTGAGCGTAGTCGAAGGGTAGCCGTTATTTGAGTCACGACACCTCGGAATGCGTTGCTAGTTCCCCGCTCTGTCGCTGTAAGCTAAACAGTTTTAAAGTCACTGAAACAGTGCTTACAGCCTAACAAGCTCTTATAACAGGTCGAAGCTAACATTACCCAGAAATGGAGGGACTTATGTCCAAAACATTAGTATTAGACACAAACAAAAGACCATTAGATCCAATTCATCCAGCGCAAGCTAGACAACTATTAAGAAACAAAAAAGCAGCCGTATTCAGACAATTCCCATTCACAATTATCCTCAAAGAATCACGTCCAGATTCACCAGTATCACCTCTAAGATTAAAGATTGACCCTGGTGCAAAATTCACAGGAATGGCATTAGTTAACGACTCGACTGGAGAGGTTGTATTTGCAGCCGAATTAAAGCATAGAGGTTTTGTAATTCGAGATGCTTTAACTTCTAGACGACAACTAAGACGTTCTAGACGTGCCAGGAAAACCCGTTATAGACAACCAAGATTCTTGAATAGAACCCGTCCAAATGGATGGTTAGCACCAAGTTTACAAAGTCGAGTTGAGAACATCAAAACTTGGGTTAAGAAGTTACGGAAATTCGCACCAATTGAAGCTATTAGTCAAGAATTGGTACGGTTTGATATGCAGTTAATGGCTAATCCTGATATTCAAGGTAAGGAGTATCAGCAAGGTACTCTTGCTGGTTACGAAACTAAAGAATACTTACTAGAAAAGTGGAATAGACAATGTGCCTACTGTGGAGTGAAAGACGTTCCCTTCCAAGTAGAACACATTCATCCTCGTGCAAAAGGAGGTAGTAATTCAATTACAAATCTGACATTGAGTTGCGAGAAATGTAATACCAAAAAAGGAACTAAGGATATTAAAGACTTCCTCAAAAAAGACCCAACAAGATTACAGAAAATCTTGAAACAAGCTAAACGTCCTTTGGCTGATGCAGCCGCAGTAAACGCGACTAGATGGGCATTATTTAGAGTTTTGAAAGATACAGGACTACCAGTAGAAACAGGTTCAGGAGGTTTAACAAAGTTTAATCGTAGTCAACAAAATCTAGCAAAAACTCACTGGATTGATGCGGCTTGTGTTGGTCAATCAACCCCAATTCTAACCATCAAGGGGATTAAACCATTGTTGATTGCTGCTAATGGTCACGGTTCTAGACAATCTTGTAGAACAGACAAGTTTGGTTTTCCTTCTAGATACGTTCCACGGTTTAAGTTTGTTAAAGGTTTTCAAACTGGCGACATTGTAAAAGCAGTAGTAACAGCGGGCAAGAAAGTAGGTGAATATTTTGGGAGAGTTGCTATTAGAACTAGTGGAACTTTTAATATCTCGACCAATAGCGGATTAGTTCAAGGAATTAGTCACAAATATTGTTTAGCAACTCATAAAAAGGATGGATATAGTTATGCCAATTAAAAAGACCACGGCGATTAAAATCGCTCGTGTCGCTTCCCTCTCAGGTCTAAAGACGCGCTCGTTTCCCACTTACCGCGAGGTCTTATGATTAATTATCGAAAGTCCAAGTTTACCAGAACAACATTGATTTTTCCTGATCTTCCTTTGCGTCTTTGCTCCTTTGTGCCTACCCTGCGGGATCTCTAAGAGAGATTGCGCGAAATAAATCCATGAAATTACCATTAATTAAATATCCTATTTTGGGGATAATCAGTCTGTTATTATTAAGTATTAATATTCAACCCGTATTTTCCAATTCTCCCCCTACTCTAATACTGGCACAAAACTCAAATAGCAAAGCAGCTACAGAATCGTTAAATCAAGGACTACAAGCAATTCAACTAGGACAATTAGAAGCAGCAATTACCGCTTTTCGTCAAGCTATTAAACTAGATCCTAAATTAGCAGCAGCGCACTATAATTTGGGTTTAGCACTACGACAATCGGGACAGTTACAACCTGCGGCAGATGCTTTTTATCAAGCTACCCAAGCCGATCCTCAATTTGCTTTAGCTTTTGCAAATTTAGGTGGAGCGTTATTAGAAGGAAATAATTTAAAATTGGCGCAAGATTATTTAAATCAGGCTTTGAAGTTAAATCCAAATCTGGGTTTTGCCCACTATAACATGGGGTTAGTTAAGGAACAGGAAAAAAATTGGGAAAGTGCGATCGCCTCTTTTCAAAAAGCCAGAACAATGAGTCAAAATGCTCCTGAACCAGCCTATCATTTAGGGATCTGTTATTTGCAACAAAGGAAAATTGAGCAAGCAAAAGCAGCTTTTAATCAAGCAATTAAAATCAATCCTAAATACGCAGAAGCACACTATAATCTTGGTTCAATTTTATTTAACCAGGGTAAATTAAGCGAAGCTTTAGCAGCTTTCAGAAAATCAGCCGCAGCTAACCCTAATTATGCTAATGCTTATTATGGTGCAGGGTTAGTTTTTATGCAATTAAAGCAGCATAAAGAAGCTGTGCAAGTCTTCCAATATGCCAGAGATTTATATAATATTCAAGGTAATTTGCAGTGGGTGAAAAATTCCCAGCAGTTATTACAAGAAGCGCGAAAATTAAATAAGTAGCGGCATTTTGACAAAACGTCTCTACTCACAACAGAGGATTTTATCAGCTTTTAGACAGATGAATAAATCTCAGGGAATAAGTAGAAATTAATTAAATAACCAACAGAGTCGAAAAATGACTAAAACCAAAACTCAAGAACCCATTAGTAACTTAGAGTTTGATTTTATTAGTGTGCTGCATACTGAATCGGTAGCAGTTCAAGCTTGTCAGTAACCCAACCCTAAAGGGACTGGGCTTGTAAGAGAAATCAAGCAAGCCGTACTGACCAGACCACCCTGAGCCTAGTCTAAGGGTAGCCGTTATTTGAGTCACGACACCCCGGAATACGTAGCTAGTTCCCTGCTCTGTCGCTTGTGATTAAACAGTTCTAAGGTCACTGGAACAGTGTTGCAAGCTCAAGCAAGCTCTTATAACAGGTCGTTCGCGCCAGCGTGCCGGAGGCATCTAGCTAACATTACCCCAGAAATGGGAGTTGGTTTCCAGGTTCCAATCAAAAATCTGGTTTCAATTTTAATATCCACAGCGGTTAAAACCGCTCGTGTCGGAAGCTAATTCTCAACCCTGTGTAGAACTGTTCCAAAAATTACGGCAATCAGAAATTGAACAAGCACACGAAATTCGTCATCATCTGCAAGAAGTTATGCAGCAAGGCAAGATGTAGTTAATGCTGGGGGCAGGTTCATACCCACCCCTAACAATTAACGAATATACTCTTTCAGTACACTATTCCGATTAGGATGGCGTAGTTTACGGAGTGCTTTAGCTTCGATTTGGCGAATGCGTTCGCGGGTAACATTGAAAATCTGGCCGATTTCTTCCAGAGTTTTCATGCGACCATCATCTAAACCATAGCGAAGTCGGAGAACGTCTCTTTCACGGGGACTGAGACTATCTAGGACTTTTTCTAGGTCTTCCCGCAGCAGGTTCTTAGAAACTTGATCTTCTGGTGTTTCGCCATCAGATTCGATAAAATCACCTAAACGGGAATCTTCTTCTTTACCGATAGGTGTTTCTAAGGAAATTGGTAACTGGGCAGATTTGGCAATAAACCGCAGTTTCTCGATGGTCATTTCCATACGAGTTGCAATTTCTTCTTCTGTGGGTTTGCGTCCCATTTCTTGGGAGAGGAGTTTGGTAGTTTTCTTAATCCGAGAAATGGTTTCGTAGAGATGAACCGGTAAACGGATAGTGCGGGACTGATCAGCGATCGCTCTTGTAATTGCTTGACGTATCCACCATGTAGCGTAGGTAGAAAACTTATAGCCTTTTTCGTGATCAAACTTTTCAGCGGCACGAATCAAACCCAAACTACCCTCTTGAATCAAGTCTTGGAAGGACAAGCCCCGATTCATGTATTTTTTGGCAATGGAAACTACAAGCCGCAGGTTAGATTGTACCATTTTGTCCTTCGCTCTGCGGCCAACGTGCAGCCGATAACGAAAGGTCGGTAATGGTAAGGATACTTCTGCTGCCCATTCACTGTCTCTAGGATCGCGTTCTAGGCGTTCACAAAGCCTTTCCCTCGCTCGTTCTAGTTCCAGTAATTCAGCAATTTTCCGCGCTAATTCAATTTCTTCGTCTGCGCGTAACAAACGAATCCGCCCAATTTCTTGCAAATACAAACGAATGGAATCTTCGGTGTAGTGCTTTTTCTTGGCAATTGGTGTCCGACGACGCGATTTAGCGGCTTTTCCAGACTTTGCGTCGTCCTCATCAGACTGAGGCTCTAAAAAATCATCAATTTCGCCGTCATCAGTCAGCAATAAGTCCTCTTGTTCTTCTATTAAGAGTGCTTGTAATTCGATCTCAGGCGGATTTATCATTTCTAGGTCAGGCTGATAAATATTATCGAGTACGTTGTTAGCCTGGTTCATGCCGCGTTCCTCATGCTCCTTGCAGAATCAGTTACTCAAGACATTTTGATTACTTTTGGCATTAAGTAATCTCTAAAACCGAAAATTAGGGTTTGGCTGATTACCCTCAAAATATTTTCGGTGATTTTTTTCCTGTTTTATGCAGGATGGTTTAGTAAAAGTGGCAAATATCACTTTTTAGTGAATTGCTCGCTTTTTAAATTGTCATTCTTGGTAATTCCCCATGTCACTTTTGATTGAGCAAATCTATAGCCTAGATCCATTTTTTTTCAAAAAGTTTCCTGATGGAGATACAAGTATATGACATTTGGCAAATTTAACTGTAAATACTGTTCCAATTGTAGCCTGTTTCACAAAAATTGCCCTCTTTTTGTGCATTATTTATGAACTCATTTACTAAGATTAAGCCACCTTTATCAAAAAGACATTAAAAATGGTGGTGATACCATTAAATCTTGTTGAAAACTTTTTGGTTTGACAGTGGCATTCTCATTAAATTAAAAGGTAGGCACACTTTTATAAAACTTACACAAATTGTTCCCAACCGCACAAATAGTATTTATGTTCTGTTGTAACTTCACCCGAGGACGGGTAATTGTTTACAGAAATTAGTTCTGGTTGAACTAATTGGACATATTCACTTTGGCGCTAGTGATTGGTTTTTGTTTCCAGGAACTAACCCTTGTATATGCTATACCAAGAACCTGAACTAAGGAGTTAAAGTTATGGCATATTTTTAGCTGGGTAAAAGATGAATTGAGATTTCTCTCAATTTAGCCTTATTCACACATTAGCGCAGAGTTGAGATTTCTACCCTGTGCAACTTGACAAACTGTTCCTATTGTATACAACGATATTTTAATCAGGTGATAAATAATATTGTTGCTAAAGTTACCTAATGATCTATTTAAGTAATTTTGCGTATGCCAATTGTGATTCTGAATACTTCTGATTTTAAGAAAGCGGCTGTCATCTGGTTATGAAAAGTTTTGTGTATGCTTACCAATCTTTGCTTTGTAGATAATATCTAGTTGCGCTTTCTAAGCATAGCAAATGCTTTCCCTATTTGTGGAGAAAATTTGTGATTTTTAGTGAAAAAGTTATGGGAACAGGGAACAGGGAACGGGGGAGGTAGAAACTTAATTACCAATTCCCCATTACCCATTACCTTAGATATCTAAATCTGTCATATTCAGTTTAGAACCATAAGTTTCAATGAATTCCCGTCTTGGTGCGACGCGATCGCCCATTAAGATGGTAAAAATCCGATCAGCTTCGGCTGCGTCTTCAATTTCCACTCGTTTGAGGGTACGGGTTTCTGGATTCATGGTGGTTGTCCACAGTTGTTCTGGCATCATTTCTCCCAAACCTTTAAAACGTTGAATGGTATAGTTAGCATTGCTGGGAAGAGTACCTAGATGCTGTTGCAATTCCCGTTCGCTGTAACAATACTGATAATTTTTTCCTCGTTCTACTTTGTACAGTGGAGGACAAGCAATATAGATGAAACCTTGTTCAATCAATGCCCGTTGATAACGATAGAAGAAAGTCAACAACAACGTGCGGATGTGCGCTCCATCTACGTCAGCATCGGTCATCAAGACTATGTGATGATATCGTAATTGTCCAGCATTAAATTCTTCACCTTTTACACCTAAACCGAGTGCAGTAATTAACGATTGAATTTCGTTATTTTTATAGATTTTAGAGTCGTCGGTTTTTTCGATGTTGAGGATTTTACCACGCAAGGGCAGAATTGCTTGGGTGCGGCGATCGCGTCCCTGCTTGGCGCTATTGTGAACAAATACACCACTGGACAAAGCGAAGTTATGTGTTTGCGGAACTTCGATATCGTAAACGTCTACCTGTTCTGCTAAACGTTCAATACTGACAATGCGGTGATTGTAATTAGCAACAGCTTCATAAGCTAATGCTGGATTACCATCAAAGTAACGTTGACAAAAACTATCAAACCGTAATAAAGACTTGTCTTTTGTCTGTTGACGGTAAGTATTATAAGCTTCTAAATCAAGCTTACCTTGCTCAACTTCAATCTGCTTGAGGACAGTAATAATTTTGCGATAGTAGGTTTGCTGCAAAGTAGCATGACGTTGGGCGCGAAATTCAGGTGTCCATTGTTGCTGTGTTTTTTCTCGCCGCCATGTCAATAAAGCTTCATTTTCCCATTGTTCCTTAGCCAAAACTGATTGAGTTTCACGGGCTTGGGGATTATTCGCAAAATAGGTGCTAACTCTTTGGGATTGGGCTAAACGGTTGGCTTCATCACTCCAATAGTCTTGCTGTGCTTGATTGAGGCGTTCATGGTTTTCCTGACGATAAGTTTCGTTATTGTCATAAAACTCTCTCCATTTGCCCAGCATATAGCTTTGATAAGCTTCATCTTGCCATTGTTCCTTAGCTTGTGCTGACAAAATTTGCTGCGTTTCCGGCTGCTGCATTCTTTGACTCATCTTGGCACGAAATTCTTTACCTTGACGAGTTTTCCGGCTCTTTTCAATTACATCTTGACGATGTAATGTTTTTTCAATATGAGCGCGATGCAAAGCTAAGTGGGACTCAACCGATAACCGCTGTAAATTGGTAGGATTGTTATTGCGTTTGTTGAAATCAATATGATGGCAATGTTCTCCGTCTGTTAGCTGATAAACACCTAAATAACGGTTATACCAATCCGCTAAGGTATGGGTGAACAACCAAGAATCAGAACGGGGATTCCAAACCATTTCATAACCATTAATGGTAATCCCTGGATTGTTTATATCAGATATTTGCTGATATAGGGGCATGAGGGAATCATCAGGGGTTAAAAATGCAGCTTGCTTGTAGCTGCCATCGCGTAACATGAAGCGATGATCCGGTGTGCAAACAATTGTTTCGCCATTATCTAATGTTACCTTAATGACTTCAGCATTGGCTTTAGTCATGCGGGGGTTAATAATCCGTTCTACCCCAATAGTGCCATCATTACGAATGGTGTAGCAAAAATGCTCTTTGCCGATTGCTTGTTCGGCGACGATTTCTTTAAAACTGAGCGATCGCCCATCAACTAATGCTACTAATGTATCACCATGAAAACAGCCACCAGCAGAATCGCCTTCCACGATGTATATTTCAGACTCGGCAGGGTCACGAGAGCTACAATCTGCTAATTTACCAGGTAGAGGAGAAGATTCTAATACTGATTTCCGACGGACTAATTCCCGCGCATGACGGGCAGCTTCAGCAGCTTTAAACGCTTGGATAGCTTTATCTAAAATAGCATCAGCGATCGCGGGATGAAAGTCTAGATATTCAGTGAGAACTTCACCCACGAAAGAATCAACAATCCCGCGAACTTCAGTATTTCCCAGTTTAGTTTTAGTTTGTCCTTCAAATTCAGGATCAGGGACTTTAACAGAAATTACAGCCGTTAAACCTTCACGAACGTGTTCACCACTGAGGTTAGATTCACCTTCTTTAATTTTATTGCGTTTGCGAGCGGTGGCATTTAATGTCCGAGTTAAAACTGCCTTTAAACCTTCTAAGTGCGTACCACCATCAATAGTCCGAATATTATTAGCAAAGCCGAGGACATTATCTGTGTAAGCATCCGTACACCACTGCAAAGAAACTTCTACCTGGACGTTGTTACGTTCCCCTTGCACATAGATAATTTCTTCATGAAGTGGTTGCTTTTCACGATTCATGTAGGCGATATATTCCTTAATACCGCCTTTATATTCGTAAGTTTCTATTCTCGGTGTGTCGCTTTTCAGGATTTCTAAACGATGATCCGTAAAAATAATTCTGACACCTGCATTCAAATACGCCAACTCGCGCAAACGACCTGATAAAGTAATGTAATCAAATTCTATGCTGGTGGTAAAAATTTGTGTATCTGGCTTGAAGGTAATAGAAGTACCCGTTCTATCTTCTTCATAAGGCGTTGCGACCAATTCCGTAACGGCGAAACTGCGTTCATATCGCTGGTTATGTACCTTGTGATCACGCCAAACCGTAACTTCTACAAACTCAGACAGGGCGTTAACAACGGAAATACCCACCCCGTGTAAACCACCGGAAACTTTGTAGCCACCACCACCAAACTTACCACCAGCGTGGAGAACAGTTAACACTGTTTCTAAAGCTGATTTCCCGGTTTTTGGGTGGATGTCTACGGGAATACCCCGACCATCATCTGTTACTGTCACAGAACCATCAGCATTGATATCCACTTCAACATGGGTACAGTGACCAGCTAAAGCTTCATCAACAGAGTTGTCCACTACCTCGTAAACTAAATGGTGGAGTCCTCGCGGACCTGTAGTACCAATGTACATCCCTGGTCGTTTGCGGACGGCTTCCAGACCTTCCAGAACTTGAATCTGATCGGCACTGTAACTGCTCGTCATGAAAATTCTCCTGATGCTTGGGGTTAATATCGCCAAAAGGCGAAAAAAGTTAAATCACCCCAATAGTATATCACAAAAGCCTTCCTGCCGTCTGTAGCGCAATTTAATGAGAAGTTTATATAGGGGTTATCACCCTAGTACCGCAGGGCGGAAGTCAAAAGTCAAAAGTCAAAAGTCAAAACTAATATACAGTAGGCTTTTTGGCGATTGAATATGGTTGCTTTATTTACGCCGTGATGTACTAGTGATAATTGGCAAGAAAATTCCCTATTTTTCGTTCTTTTCCCCACTGACAACGAACAACTGACAACTGTACGGGCGAAGCATTTGGAGAACTATTTTTGGCAATGACCGATAATTTATCTTCCAAATGCTTCGCCCCTACTAACAACTGACAACTGTACGGGCGAAGCATTTGGAGAACTATTTTTGGCAATGACCGATAATTTATCTTCCAAATGCTTCGCCCCTACTAACAACTGACAACGAACAACTGACAACTGACTAATGACTAAATTAATTGTAATTTGTGGGGCAACAGCGACGGGTAAATCTGGTTTGGCTTTGAGTTTAGCGAGGAGATTAAATACTGTAATTCTTAGTGCGGATTCTCGTCAAGTGTATCGTGAGTTTGATATTGGTACAGCTAAACCAAATGTGATTGAACAAAAATCAGTTCCCCATTATTTGATAGATATCTGTGAACCAACTGAAATAATGACATTAGCAGATTATCAGGAACAAGCACAAGCTTTAATTGCTAGTTTGGGAGTTGAAACACTGTTGTTAGTTGGAGGGACTGGTTTATATATTCGTTCCATTGTGCAAGGAATGAAGATTCCCCGAGTTGCACCACAGCCAGAATTGCGATCGCAATTAGAATCTCTTGGGCAAATTCAACTTTACCAGATATTGCGACAAGTTGATGCGATCGCTGCTCAAAAAATTCATGCTAACGATTTGGTGCGAACTTTAAGAGCTTTGGAGGTTTACTATACAACTGGTATTCCCATTTCTGAACAACAAGGAGAAAATCCTCCGAATTATCCAATTTTACAAATTTGTTTAGATTCTGATGCCGAACATTTAGATGTGAGAATTCGCAACCGCACTGAACAAATGATAGCTGATGGTTTAGTTGGTGAAGTTGAATATCTTTGTCAAAAATATGGTACTGATTTATCTTTATTAAATACATTAGGATATCAAGAAATCAAGCAATATTTAACTGGTGAACTTGCTTTAGATGAAGCTAAAGAATTAATTGTTTTACATACCAGACAATTCGCCAAACGTCAACGAACTTGGTTTAGACAATCTCCTGATCTTGAATATGTTGACATGAATAATCCTGATTTATTAGAAAGTGTTTGGCAAAGAATTAATCAATTTGTCTGATAGCGTAGCGTGGCGTTAGCCATATCAGGATATCCAGAATTTAAGGATTTTCAGGATGTTATTCTTTATTTTTTTGTTGATATCAGGATTTTGATAATTTAGGTATTTAGGGATTTACAAGATATTATTTTTCTTAATTTGTTATTCTTAATATCTTACTATTCTTGAATAAGATACCAATAACAATCCTGTAAATCCTTAAATCCTGGATATCCTGATATGGCTAACGCCACGCTACGCTATCAGACAAAAATTCTGTAAATTTTTGAAAAACCGCACTCTAAATAAATAAACTAGGAGACACTTTAAAATATTCTCCCAAGGCTTTAGCTTGTGCTTTACTAATTGAACGTTTACCGTTGACAACCTCTGAAACTACACCGCTGCTAGAACCAAGAATACGTACTAAGTCAGCTTGACGAATTCCGCTAGATTCCATGATATGTAGCAATATATCATGAGGTGTAGATTCATCCATTGGATAATTTTCTTCCTCATAATCTTCAATTAGTTTGACTAGCAATTTATCTAAAACTCGCTCCTCTGGAGTAAGATTCTTTTTAAAAGTTAGAAATTCTGCAACTTTTAAAAGCCGTTCATACTCTGCTTCAGTTTCAATTACTTGAGGAGCTATTTCAGCTAATAATTGACTATAAGTTTTATCGTCAAAAGTAATAGTCATTTTTCCATTTATCTTTATTGTATTCGGCGTGAGTCAACAAGTATTTGTAGTGAACCTTTTTTGTTTCATAATTAATCCCGACAATTAAACGATAATCATTACCTTTAATATTAAAAACAGTGAAATTACCAACAGCTTCAGCATCTCGGTAATTCTTGCGGACATCTTCTAAATTTTGCCATTCTGCTTTTTTAACAGTTGCATACCAACTCTCAATTTGTTTTTTGATATCAGGGTACTTTGCTGCTTCTTCGCGGAGGTTGCGAATTGAAATTAAGTGCATAATATATTTGGGGTTTGAAATAATATTGATTGGTGTACATAGCTTGACTCCTTGTTTGTGCTTGTGTATTCTTGTGTTTGTGCTTGTGTATTCTTGTGTTTGTGCTTGCCACCTGCCCTATTCTCTCAAAATGAGAGTAAATTGTCAAGTCCTAATTAGGACTTATACAAAATTTCTCTGTAATTAAAAACTCCACAAAGATGAAAAATCCTTGAGGAGCTTGAGAGAGTATTAACAGCTTTTACCGAGCCATAAAGAATTAAGCCATAACACACCAAATAGTAAATTTACTAATTATCTGGAAGTTGCTTTTTCAACGCATCTAATAAAGCCCAACGGCTATCCGTAGGTGGTTCAGAAACAGCAGTATTTAAAATACCCGGACAATTAACATTGCATAATTGACGCTGAGGTAATGCTAAACACATCTGCTGATAGAGCCATTCACTGGGATCAAAATGACCATCAGGTGCTAAAGTTTCCAGTAAATCCTCTACAGCGACTTCCATTTCTAAAGGCAAATCTTCCGTTTGATTAGCGGTTTCGTCTAACCAAATAACTTCCTGAGTATTCAGAACCAAACGATGGTTATACTGCTGCAAACAGCGGTTGCAAGTACAGGTAACAATTGTTTCTGCCTGAGATGAAACTTCTAAATAATTACCCTGATGTTTAACCTGGATAACTCCGCGAACTGGTGTCAACGTTTCTAGTCCAGGCAGAAACTCTTGAACTTGAATTTCCTCTGTCCGCTCCGGGGCTTTAGTTAGCTGCGGAATAAAAATAGCGTCCATAGGATTTGTGAAATACCCTTAAAATTGAGCATGGGTAGTTGGTAATTGGTAATGGGTAACTGGTAATATTCTTGTCTGTTCCCTGTTCCCTATTACCTAATTATGGTGTAACTGCTTGACGAACAACTAAATAACGATAAGGTTCTTTACCACGACTGAAGGTTTCTAAATCAGAAAATTCCTGCAATAACGTGTGGATTTGGCGACGTTCTGAAGAACTGAGAGATTGAAGTTCTACCTCTCTGCCCGAAAACCGGACTTCTGCGGCAGCAGTTTCGGCTAAAGTGCGGATTTCAGATTCTCGTCTCACCCGATAACCACTTAATTCAACCGTGTAAGCCGTTTGATTGTCTTCTGGTTGGTTTAAGTTGAGAACGGAATTTGCTAGATACTGAATTCCGTCTAGCACCGAACCACCAGCACCAATTAAAATCCTAATTTGTTCTGATGTTAAATTAGTTTGATCTATTGTCAACCAGTAGCTTGCTCCTGCTGGGACATCTTGCTCAGAAGATGGGGTAGTTTCTAAATTAGCCCGTACTTGGGTAGATACACCAGTCAGAAGTAGCAAATTCTGTAACCATTGTTCACTACTTTGCATAGAAATGTCGCTCATAATCAACCATTAGCCTTTTTCTTAGAACTTTTGGGTTCAAATGGCAACGCTTTTACTTCGATAGTTTGGGCTTCTTTCTCTTGTAAATCTACGATTTTTTGAATTTCTTCTGGTAGAGGTTCACGGGAGAGAATATAGGTTTGGACGGTTTGGAAAACGTTACCAATTACCATATACATGAGAACTCCAGCCGGTAGAGGAAAGAATAAAAACATCCCAGAAAACAGCACAGGGGTAATTTTATTTACTGTATCTTGCTGAGGGTTGCCACCGCTGGAATTTTGTCCAGACAGCATTTGGCTCACATAAAGGCTGATACCAAAGAAGACAATCATCCCCACAATATCCCAGTGGACTGTGTTATCGGCATCAATAGCTCCGACTCGACCCAAAGCATCAATAAAGAGAAATCCTTTCTCTGCGGCTAGTCCGGGAATTGTGCCTTGAATGGTCACGTCTCCGGGTTCTAGAGCCTCTATATTGCCTTGGGCATCAATTTTGACCCTCTCTTCCCCTTTCATGATTTTCCATTGAGGAGTTAACTTAGCTTCTGGGTGTTCTACTAAGAGGGAATCAAATGATTTACCTTCTACGGTTTGATATTGAATCTTAGTTTTTTCTCCCACTGTTAACTTATTACCGCCTGGTAAGATGGCAGAAATGGGAGTATGTTCTCCATCAGCAATATAAATATTTTGCGGAGAAGTGGCAAAGGCTTGGGGTTGAATGCGCTCAATTTGTTCTTGAGGGAAGATTTGCAGATTAACGGAATAGTTAACGCCGGAAAAAGGCGACCCCCGCAAAGTGGCAAACAGTGCTAGTAATACTGGCATCTGCAAAAGTAGAGGGAGACATCCTGCTAAGGGATTACCAAATTCATTTTGGACCTTGAGCATTTCCTCTTGTTGCTTTTGCTGATCGTCTTTATAGCGTTCTTTGATTTCTGCCATGCGCTTTTGCATCAGCGGTTGCACGACTTTCATCCGTCGCATACTACGGATAGAACCGGCACTCAGGGGATAGAGTGCAAAGCGGATAATCAATGTTAAGGCTACTATCGCCAACCCATAGCTAGGGACAAAACCATAGAAAAGGTCTATGATTGGCAACATCACGTTGTTCGAGAGAAACCCGATACCAAAATCCATTATTCTGAATTCAACCTGCGGTACTTTGACACTCCCACCCCGGTGAGGAATGGGATGCTTAGTTGAGCCTATCCTCTGACTAGAGGGGGTTCTCTCCCAAGCTTTTGCTCTATATTGTAGAGGTTTTTGTTAAGCATTGCTGTGACTATCCACAAGCTACGCCAGCGAGGGAAGCTACGGATAGCCGCACATTATCTAAAAATCTGAATGTTGCCGCTCTGGACAAATGACTTATTTAGAACTGCTATATTGGGGATTTTTAGCAGCAACTTTTTCGTTAATGTAGTCATAGACTCCCCGAAAATTGGGAACAGCCCGCATTTCGATGAGAGTACCATTTTTGAGAGTGATTGCCATATCTCCCCATAGGCCGATGGCACGGGGAACTTTGACAACTTTTACCACTTCTGAATAAATTACATCAAAGCGATCGCGTCCCATCCAACCGCCAGTTACACATATCCTTCGATCTGTGATCCGGAAGCGCAGCCATATAGCCCTGACTATTGCCCCCACAGCTAAGGGGATACCCACCACTGTCAGTCCAATCAGCAGATTGAGAATTAAATCCCCAATGTGGGGACCACCCTCATAAAAAACTTCTTCACGAATGCCCATTTAATACCTCAGTTTGTGCCAACAACTGCTCTAATTCTTGCAGAAATTTCTGAGTTTCGCACTCAGATTCTGTTGTTGTTGGTTTCACAATTAATACTAGCCGCCATCCTGGGACTAATTTAGGTAGCAATTGATGTAATGCTGCTGTCATTTGTCTTTTGATTTTGTTACGAACAACGGCGCGTTTACTGACCTTTGTACTAATGGCGATACCAATTTTTGTGGCAGGGGGGGCAGTATCCAAAGAAGGTTCTGTCAAAAGAGTAGGTTTTAAAGCTCTCAAAGTGAAATGAGAACTATGTCGCCGAATTCCTTCCCGGAAAACTGCCTGAAAATCCTGACGGGATTTGAGACGATATGCTTTGGGCAAAGCCACAACAGTTCTTAATTGCTGAATTTTACCCTACACGCTCAAACGATGCCGTCCTTTTTTTCTTCTAGCACTAATCACGTTTCTGCCGTCTGGTGTCCGCATTCTGGCGCGAAATCCAGATGTTCTTTTTCTCTTACGGCAAGTGCCGCCCAGGGTTCTTTGCATACTGTTCTCCTTTTAGGCGATTTTCATAAAAAGTCACAATCTGATATTTTACCACTTTACAGGCAACAAAAACATATTTCTGGATGGAGTTGTCAGTTGTTCGTTGTCAGTAGGGGCGAAGCATTTGGAAGATAAATTATCGGTCATTGCCAAAAATAGTTCTCCAAATGCTTCGCCCGTACAGTTGTCCGTTGTCCGTTGTTCGTTGTCAGTTGTTCGTTGTCCGTTGTCCGTTGTCAGTAGGGGCGAAGCATTTGGAAGATAAATTATCGGTCATTGCCAAAAATAGTTCTCCAAATGCTTCGCCCGTACAGTTGTCAGTTGTCAGTTGTTCGTTGTCCGTTGTCCGTTGTCCGTTGTCAGTAGGGGCGAAGCATTTGGAAGATAAATTATCGGTCATTGCCAAAAATAGTTCTCCAAATGCTTCGCCCGTACAGTTGTCCGTTGTCCGTTGTTCGTTGTCAGTTGTCAGTTGTTCGTTGTCCGTTGTCAGTAGGGGCGAAGCATTTGGAAGATAAATTATCGGTCATTGCCAAAAATAGTTCTCCAAATGCTTCGCCCGTACAGTTGTCCGTTGTCCGTTGTTCGTTGTCAGTTGTCAGTTGTTCGTTGTCCGTTGTCAGTTCCCTTTTTAAGTAATACTGATAATCCATGAGCCGAGGTAACGCAATAATGGCACATCTCCAGGGGAAAGCACTTGACAATTAAAATAGAAAACTCCCCCAAAAGACGGATTTTGAACGTTAGATAAGACTACCTCTACTTTTTGACCGGCTGGAACTGGTTCTTCGGGAAATATTTGAATCGCTCGGCCTTCCTTATCCCATTTCACTTCAGACAGGGGGACTTTTTTGCCTTTAACTAAGACTTCAACACTTTTGGTATCAAAACTTCCCTTGTAATAATCAGGATAGGTAATGGCAAATTGAGCTACTGCCAATTTCATTTTTTTGGCAGGAACTCTTAGTATATAACGATCAGTGCTATTGGTTTGTCCGCCAAAATCCAAGCGGTAAGGCAGTTGATTATCAGCTTTGACACCGCTAAAAAGTGTCAAACCAGGTAAGCTTTGCGCCCAAGTTGTAGCGGAAAAACTTGTTAATAAACAGCTAGTAACAGCTAAGGCAGAAAGTAAGCGTTTCATAAATTAGGTTTCCGCTAGTGGATAGTTTTTAACTAAGCGTTAGTATTTGTAACTAAACTTTACTACTATATGCTTGACAATAGACGTTAGTTAAAGGTAAAAGTGCCATTCTTGTGAAAAGTTCCATCTATAAAGCAAAATTACTGTTATTTAGCATTTAGTGTAAACATTCTTAATTTTATTATCTAAAAGAATAATTTTTGTTGCTAATTATGAATATTCAGATATATCGCAAATGATTAAAAATTCCATAATGAATCAAAAAAAGAGTGCGAATTTTCCAAAATATAAAATAATCTAAAGAACAATATCCAAAATGTAGAAATCGGCAGAGGATGTGCGATAACTAATTCTACTTATAGCTGTTTTGTGAGGATGATATCTGCATACTGTCAAGTTGAAGTTGTGACTAGAGAACGAAGATAGCAAAAACAAAATTTGGAAATTCTATCTACAAAGGTAATTCATGGTTAATCATCCCATCAGCTTAATGATACTAATTTGACATAAGAAGTATTAAAAGTTAACGGGTGATGTTAAGTATTTATATCCAGGAGATTGCATGAAAATAGCAGTTGCGAAAGAAATAGAAGTTTGTGAACGGCGTGTAGCTTTAATTCCTGACACCGTGGGAAAATTAGTCAAACAAGGTTTAGAAGTTTGGGTAGAAACAGGTGCGGGAGAAAAAGCATTTTTCAGTGATGCTGACTATGAAGCAGCAGGAGCAAAAATTAGTCATGATTCTGCCCAATTATGGAGTGAAGCAGATATTTTACTCAAAGTTAGCCCACCGCAAACCAGAGAAGACGGCCGAACAGAAATTGAATTACTTAAATCTGGCTCTGTATTAATTAGCTTCCTTAATCCCCTGGGAAATCCCGTAATTGCTCAACAATTAGCAAATCGGCAAATTACCGCTTTGAGCATGGAATTAATCCCCCGTACCACCAGGGCGCAAAGCATGGATGCCTTGTCTTCCCAGGCTTCACTGGCGGGCTATAAAGCCGTATTGATTGCGGCGGCGGCATTACCGAAATACTTCCCCATGTTAACCACCGCTGCGGGGACAATTGCTCCCGCCAAAGTATTTATTATGGGTGCAGGTGTGGCAGGATTGCAAGCCATAGCGACGGCCAGAAGGCTAGGAGCAGTAGTAGAAGCCTTTGATATCCGCCCAGCCGTTAAAGAAGAAGTGCAAAGCTTAGGGGCGAAATTCGTCGAAGTCAAACTCGAAGAAGAAACCGTAGCAGCCGGTGGTTACGCCAAAGAAATTTCAGAAGATAGTAAAAAGCGTACCCAAGAACTAGTAGCCAGCCACGTCAAAAACTCCGATATTGTCATTACCACCGCCCAAGTACCAGGGAGACAAGCCCCCAGACTGGTGACAGAAGAAATGGTGGCACAAATGAAACCCGGTTCAGTAATTGTGGATTTAGCCGCAGAACAAGGTGGAAACTGCGCTTGTACAGAAGCGGGTAAAGATATTATTTGGAACGGGGTAACAATTATCGGACCAATTAATTTACCCTCATCCATGCCAGTACACGCCAGTCAACTGTACGCAAAGAACGTTACCTCATTAATGCAATTGTTAATTAAAGACAAAGCCTTAGAAATCAACTTTGGTGACGATATCGTTGACGCAGCTTGTGTTACTCATGGTGGAGAAATTAGAAACCAACGAGTAAAAGACGCTTTGCAAGCGGTAGCGGTTTAGTTGATACAAACAAAGCCCAGGCGAATATAATTCGCGGCTACACAGGCAAAGTCCGCCTGCGCGGACTAATTACGGAATAACGAACCACAGAGGCACAGAGTTCACAGAGAAATGAGTGTTTGAGGGATATTTTCCATGATTGTTGTAAATCTTCTCTTTGCGTCTTTGCTCCTTTGTATCTTTGCGCGAAACCTCTTAAATCCAAAATTAACATGACACAAGCATTACTTCCGGCTTTATTTGTACTCGTCCTAGCCTCTTTTATTGGCTTTGAAGTGATTAACAAAATTCCCCCCACGTTACACACTCCGTTAATGTCCGGTTCAAACGCCATTTCCGGGATTTCGGTAATTGGTGCAATTCTGGCTGCGGGGGAGAAAAACACGAATTTATCGGTAATTCTCGGTTTAATTGCCGTAATTTTGGCAATGGTGAATGTTGTCGGTGGTTTTTTAGTCACTGACAGAATGCTGCAAATGTTTAAAAAAAAGGAAGTTAAAGCATGAGCGACTTTTTACCAACTGGGATTCAGCTAACTTATTTAGTCGCTGCGTCATTATTTATCTTAGGTTTGAAAAAGCTGGGTTCTCCCGCTAGTGCTAGAAATGGTAATCTTGTCGCTGCGGTGGGAATGCTATTAGCTATTGTCGCTACAATGCTAGATCAGCACGTATTAAATTACGAGATGATTTTGATAGGTTTGGCTATTGGTTCGGTAATTGGCGCTGTTATCGCTTACAAAGTGCAAATGACGGAAATGCCCCAAATGGTGGGTTTACTAAATGGGTTAGGTGGAGCATCTTCCGCATTAATTGCTGTTGCTGAATTTTGGCGGTTATTAGATAGTTCACAGCCTATCCCCCTCGATGTCAACATTTCCATGTTATTGGATGTGTTAATTGGTGGCGTGACTTTAACAGGTAGTTTTCTCGCTTTTGCCAAATTGCAAGGTTTAATTAGCGGTACACCGATTACCTTTCCTTTGCAACAACCTTTTAACCTCTTGCTTTTGGGTTCTTATTTAGCTGGAAGTGCCTATTTAATCAGGACACCAGATAGCCTCCCCGTATTTTTAGCAGTGGTGGCTGTTTCCTTGGTGTTGGGTGTGATGTTCGTCCTCCCCATTGGTGGAGGTGATATGCCGGTTGTTATCTCCCTGTTAAACTCCCTCTCCGGTGTGGCTGCGGCTGCGGCTGGGTTTGTGGTGATGAACAATATGTTAATCATCGCCGGTGCTTTGGTGGGGGCTTCTGGTCTTATCCTGACGGAAATTATGTGTAAGGCTATGAACCGTTCTTTGTTCAGTGTCTTATTTAGTGCTTTTGGTTCTGTCTCTACTTCTAGTGGTGGTGCGGCTGCTGGTGCTAGTGATCAACCTGTTCGCAGTATTGATGCGGAAGAAGGGGCGATGATGTTGGGTTATGCCCGTTCTGTGGTGATTGTGCCAGGATACGGTATGGCGGTTGCTCAAGCCCAGCATAGCGTCCGAGAGTTGGCAGATCAATTAGAGCGCATGGGTGTGGATGTGAAATATGCGATACATCCGGTGGCGGGGAGAATGCCGGGACACATGAATGTATTATTGGCGGAAGCTAATGTGGCCTATACGCAGTTGTATGATATGGAGGATATTAATCCCCAGTTTGAACAGGCTGATGTGGCGTTGGTGATTGGTGCTAATGATGTGGTCAATCCGGCGGCGCGTAGTGATAAGAATAGTCCTATTTATGGGATGCCGATTTTGGAGGTTGATCGCGCAAAGCAAACTATTGTGATTAAGCGCGGTATGAGTGCTGGTTTTGCTGGTGTTGATAATGAGTTGTTTTATAAGGCTAAAACGACGATGTTGTTTGGTAGCGCTAAGGATATGGTGGCTAAGTTGGTTAGTGAGGTGAAGCAACTTTAGGTTAATTTTAGGGGTGTAGTTTGTTGCTATACCCCTTTTTTTCTCTCGCAGAGACGCAGATGCGCGAAGAGGTTTGTTTCGCGCAAAGTCGCTAAGGAGCAAAGGCGCAAAGAAAAGAGAGAGTTAAGAGAGTTGACTATTTTTAGGGCAAGTTTTTTATACGCTATCCCGGAATATTAAGTAATATTTGCCAGATTTTGCAATAATAAAAATTATAAGGTTACACCTACCCTTTAATTAATTTTCAGGAATTTGGAATTTGGCTTTATGGATGAAGTTATAAGAAAAGTAGCTGCTTTAGGATTACCCGCAGTAATATTTACAGTTGTCATGGCTACTACAGGGTTAACTGGTGCAGCGGCCATCACAACAGCTTTAGCAATTCTTGGTGGACCGGCTGGTATGCTTGGAGGGATTCTTGCATTAGGAACATCTGGAATACTTGCGGATTATCTGGCCAAATTTGGCATTGAAATTGCTTTGATGCGTATATATGAAATTCGCAGTGAAAAGGAAAATGTCGAAAACCTTTGTCAGGAAATTGATAATCTGCCATATATTAGCAATGAGTTAAAATCAAAGGTAAAAACATTTATTGATAAACAGATTATCTTTGTTTTAGTAGGTCGCACGGGAGTAGGAAAGTCTAGCACTGTCAATTCTTTATTAGATTGTGAAATTGCTAAAACTGGCAAATATGAACCCACTACAAATTCGGTAGACACTTATGAACATCAATTAAATGGCGTAAATTGCATCATAGTAGATACTCCTGGTCTTCGTGATGATGAAGAAGCTGGTAATGACCAAAAATACTTGAAGGAAATGAAACCAAAAATCCAAAAAATGGTTTCAATGTGGTTTGTCAGTAGGCTAGATGATACTAGAGTGACAAGTGATGAAAAACAAGTTATTAAAGGTCTTTCAAAAGCATTTGGTAAGAAAGTTTGGGAATGCTCCGTAATTGTTTTTACATTTGCTAATTCTGTTACTGCCTCAGAATATGAGGAAACTTTCAAGATAAGAACAGAATTAATACGCAAAGAAATAGCTAAGTATGTAGGAGAAGATACAGCTAATCAAATTCCATCTATAGCCGTAGATAACCTAAGTGAAACAACACCAGATGGCAAAAAATGGCTGGGAGAATTTTTTACAAGAGTTTTTGTCAGAGCATCTGAATCCGGTTCTTTAGCATTTGCAGCAGCTATGAAAGATAGTGTATCTTCATCATCGGGTAAACCACGAATTGAACTAGATGAAAATCAAAAAGAAGAGGTTAAAAATAAGATTAATAAAGGTCTTATTGGAGGGCTTGCGTCTGGTGGAACAGCGGTAGGTTTATTTCTTGGTCCTGGTGGTGCAATAGTTGGAGGTTTACTGGGTACTGTAGTAGGTTTGTGGTTAGAGTTAGATCGTAGAAATGCGTAATTTTTTAATTGTTGGACGTACTGGAGTTGGTAAATCAAGCTTTATTAACTCAATTTTAGGCAAACCTGTTGCGGAAACGTCAAAATACGAAGCTTGTACCAAAATAATCAGGTATTATGATCATACTAGCCATTTAGGTGATATTTGCCTGATTGACACACCAGGACTAGCAGAAGATGATCTAGAGTGCGACAAACAATATTTAGATTTGATAATCAATAATGTTGATTTAAAAACAATCAACACATTAATTTATGTTTCTCGCTTAGATGAAACAAGATTCCGTCCAGAAGAAAAAACGACAATAAGCTTGTTGACAGAAAAATTAGGAGCGTTTATTTGGAATAATGCTTGGCTAGTTTTCACATTTGCAGGATCAGTTCCTAATGAAAACCGTGATATAGTTTCAAAAAATAGGAAATTACAAATTGAAGAGTTTGTCAAAGCTATTACATTGGAATATAATCTAAATCCTTCATTTCAAGGATTTCAGGTGAAGTTAAGAGTTGATAATAGTTCAAAAAACTGGGCTTCAAAAAGTATTCCTATAATGTCTATTTTAGCTGAAAATAATATTAAAGATTGATATTTTTACCAGGAAACCTTGGAATTTCATACGGAGAAACAATTACAATTTCAGTAAATCGTTTAAAATCTTCAACATTAAATGTTAATAAATGTGTAATATTGTGAGTTAACATAGCTGCTACTAAACGTGTATCATGTACCTGTTTTCCCATAACTTGGTATTTAATAACTAGAGATTCCCATTCTGTAAAAATTTGATGTGTGTCACGATATACCAAAAATATATTTTTGATATTTTCAGTTTCTTCTACTATTTGATTAATAGATAAACCTAAACCGTTTTTATCAATAGGTCGTGTAGCAACAGCCCAAAACTCGATCAGATTTTGTGGAGTAATAGATAAGAATTTACCTTGTCTTTTGAGCATAAAAATTGCATTTGTAGTGTCAAGGTGCATTGGACTGTTCTTTTGTACTAAGCGCAGCAAAATATTGGTATCTACTAAATAATATTTCATAACATTTCATCTTCTCTAGTATAAATACTATCCCGACTAATAGCTACATCTGAAAGTGGTGGTGCTAAAGCAAAAGCAGGACTATTGATTAAATTCATTAGTGCTGTTTCCCAATCTTCCTCAGTTGTTACTTGAGAAAAAGATTTTTCCTCTTGATTTTTTAAACTATCTTCAATCAAAGATTCAAGATAAGATTCAATTGATAAACCTTGTTTAGTAGCTTGGGTAATCAGACGAGCTTCTATTTCTGGTTTCAATTGTAGCTGTATAGTTTTATATTGTTTCACATTCTTAGATTCTAGTTAATTAATATCAAGTAAAACTTATGATTAACTTGATCTATTAAAAGTATATCAGATTTAAACACCGAAGGTATCGCTGTTTGGGGAGTTGAGGGGTGTGATCGCTGTTTGGGAGTTGAGGGGGTGCGATCGCTTTTGGGAAGTTGGAGGGATGCGATAGCGAAGCGCTGCTGCAAGCAGTTCGCTTTTGGGAAGTTGGAGGGATGCGATCGCTCTTCTCTTCTTCCTTCGTGTTCTTCGTGTCTTCGTGGTTCGTTAAAAAAGGATGTTGGGGAGTTGAAGGAGTGCGATCTCTCTTTCTCTGTGTCCTCTGCGTCTCTGCGGTTCGTTAAAAAAGATGTTTGGGAGTTTGAGGGAGAGCGATAGCGAAGCGCTGCTGCAAGCAGTTCGCTGTTTGGGAAGTTGGAGGGGTGCGATATTAGTATTTTACTAATTGCTTTTATCCTCAGTCATTACAACACTTTTAATCTTGCTGAGGATAGGGAATTATCACAGATAATATACTAATGACTTCAGTAACAAATTCAACTGAAACTTTTTCAATAAATTCAGCTTTTCTTGCTTTCCAATCAATGCTTTTAAGATGATCTGCTAAAACAACACCTGTAGTATTTATACCGCTAGGTATAGGAACTTCAAAAGGATAACCTTTTGTACTGTTAGTTATTGGGCAGACTAGAGCAAGACCTAAGTCATTATATATCATAGGAGAAATAATTAAAGCGGGGCGATGACCAGCTTGTTCACGCCCCTCTTGAGGGCTGAAATTTAGCCATACAATGTCGCCGCGCTCCGGCACATATACCTTACTACCAAACTTCGTTACCAATTGCTTCACCCCAGTCACTTTCACCATGAGAATTTAGAGGAGTTATTTTTACTAAGAACTCTTCCAAATTATACCTCTTACATGGTGTTTTTTTCTGCTGGCTAGGATTATTTTCAGAGGTATTAGAAACTATTTGCTCATATTTATCTATTAACTGAGGTAACCGTACACCAACATCAGAATCACTCAATACATTGAGAAGATAACTCTTGAATTGCAAAAACGAATCTTCGTGTTTTTTGCAAACAGCTTGAGAAATGCCAAGTTCAGATAAAGAATATTTTCCTTGAGCCAATAATTCTTGGATATAACCAAACAAAATCAAATCCTGAAGCTTCTCAGGAAGATAGTTCCAGTAATTCTCTACGATTCTGGAGTGAACATAATTAATTTCAGAAACTCTTTCGACAAACTTCTGAAAAGCCATGTCCAAGAATTTTTCTTCAAGCGCGTAACTACGCTTTAATTTATTTTCAGAATCAGGAGCAGGAATACGTTTAGTAAGCTCCTTGATTTGTGAACCTGTAATAACAAGCTGTTCTTGAAGCTCAAACAAAATTATAAATTCTTGAAGAGCCTCAGAGAGCTTATATTTTACCTGATCTATGTTTATGCCTTGACGTTGTGCAATATTTCCAAGAAATTCATAAAATTCAGCATTGGAAGAATCACAGGCTAAACACTGCTCTAAGAATAATTGAGCTTCTTCAAGCCGAAATTCTTCAAAATAACCAGGTTTGATAGCCTCTAGGATACCCATTTGCAACACCTAAGCTTATAAAGCGCATTATATTTTAACTCTACCTTAGCTTCTCTGACGAAAAATAACAAGACCTTTGACTATCAAGATTACTAAACTAACCAGTATAATTAATAACAGCAAGTAATAACACTAATTTTCTGAATGAGTTTGGCTTTATAGCTAACAAACTTCACCGATAGCATACTGTAATTTACTCTGTGAAGAAGTACAGTAAAAACGTAATTAGATGCGAGCAGTCTTTGCTGAAACGTAATTGTTTTGGTGATGAGTGCAATACACTGTGTCTCTTTGGTTCGTTAAAAAGAGAAGTTGAGGGAGTGCGATAGCGCAAGCGCTGACTTGTCAGTTCGCTGTTTGGGGAGTTGAAGGGATGCGATAGCGCAAGCGCTGACTTGTCAGTTCGCTGTTTGGGGAGTTGAAGGGATGCGATAGCGCAAGCGCTGACTTGTCAGTTCGCTGTTTGGGGAGTTGAAGGGATGCGATAGCGCAAGCGCTGACTTGTCAGTTCGCTGTTTGGGAGTTGAGGGGATGCGATAGCGCAAGCACTGACTTGTCAGTTCGCTGTTTGGGGAGGTTGATGGAGTGCGATAGCGAAATTAATCTAAATCTTCTTCAGTTAAACCAGCATCTTTCAAAATACTTTTCAGTGTACCCATAGGTAGATCACGATTTCCATGAACAGGTATAGAAAGAATCACACTCATACCTTCCTTAACATAGATATGATGACTACCTGTAATCCTTTTTAGATTCCATCCATAGCGTTCCACAATCTTACACAGAGATTTACCAGAAACGGATTTCATAAAGATAACTCAATTAATTGTTTTTCTGGTTCAATTTCTTCTTGCTGACTAGCAACTTCTAACCAACCTTGAACAGCATCTTTCAACATTTCTAATAAATGTTCATAACTTTCACCCCAGGTATGACACCCTGGTAAAGCTGGTACAGAACCACACCATACACCATCTTCTTCCCAAATAATTGCTTTTATTTTCATAGTCAATTCCTTGAACTAAGGATATTTTACCGCAGGGGGAGTCAGACGTATCAGTTTAATAAAGATGAATAATCGCTTTTGGGGAGTTGAGGGAGTGCGATAGCGAAGCGCTGACTTGTCAGTTCGCTCAACTTAAACCCCAAAACCCAAAACCACATCCAAAGCAGTACGAATTTCTTCCCAATATTCAACTTCTAACCCACATTCCGCACTTCAATTTGTAGTACACATACAAGTATGATAAGCAGCATAGCTGGTTAAACATAAATACGCAATTAAGACAGTAAAAATATAGACCTTAATTTTCATTTGACTACTAAAG